>NZ_RRYW01000038.1 GCF_014861365.1 Psychrobacter sp. FME6 | reverse complement strand
AATCATCAGGGTGTTTTTTGACATCATTGAGTAGCACGTCATCTGGTATTTTATAAGGTTTGGTTTGCCTGGTTGTTTTGCTATGAACACGCCTCTTCCAGTTCTGTATGGTGGTTGGGCTGAGATTATAGAACTTAGACGCTTGAGCAAAAGTCATACCGTCATCTATACTTCTGAGAACTTGTTTACGAAAATCTAGTGAGTAAGTCATAGTGTTTATGGTAGCAATTGGGTTTGATAATTAGTTTATAACACTTTTAGGTGGGATTGACTATACCTCAATAAATAGCATGCTAAATACAGGTTGTTATTGCCATTTGATAGTAGCATTGATGGTGCTATTTCACAATAATTCACTATTTTTAAGTTTTAATTTTTTGATATCCTTCTATATTCGTAGTGCATTAACATCGCTAATTTGCGGCGACAAAAATTATATTACAATAATTATGAGTGGCTTGTGGGCTGTTAGCTTAAGAAAAACATACCCAGCCTATGATTAACAGTTACCAAGTCTGGGAATTTTTGTTACTATGCGTTTAATTTTATTATTATCCATGACTTATTGAGAGAAATTATGTTCTTATTTATCCAAGCTGCTCATGCTGCACCAGAAGCTGCCGGCGCTGCATCATTATTCGGTCAAATCCTACTGCCTGTTGCCTTTTTTGCGATTTTTTACTTCTTGGTGATTCGCCCACAATCTAAACGCACCAAAGAACATCGTGCTATGGTCAATGCATTGACTGTTGGTAGTGAGATCATCTTTGCTGGTGGTTTGATGGGTCGTATCAAAGGTCTAGAAGGTGATTATGCGATTGTTAGCCTAAATAACAACACGGATGTAAAAGTACAGCGTGCTTCTGTTATCTCAGTACTGCCTGCTGGCACTATCGAAAGCGTTTAATGACTCGTTAGAAGATTAATAGCATTTTATTGATGGTTATTAATCTTTATATCATTAATAAATATAGTGATTAAAAATGACCGTCTATTATTTACGGTCATTTTTCCCTATAAAATAGTGATGCAAAGCAGCCTCATAGATGACAATAGTCTATGTTTATTGGTTTAACTATACGGTTCTTATGAGTCTTATCAGTGATATTTTTGATGACTATATAAGGGTGTGTCTGTATTATTTGATTTACTATTTTACGCTTTACTATCATCGCGGATGATCGCAATGGTGCATGATGACGATGCCAAATACGGCGCTCTACCATTGCTATCGCTAACTTCCCATCTGCTAACTTGTGGCCTACGTCGCCAGTCGTTTATCAACCTAAAGAAGTGATTATGCAATATCCCGCTTGGAAATACTTAATTATTACCGTCGTGCTAATCATTGCCGGTCTATATGCTGCCCCTAACCTCTACCCTGACGAACCTGCGGTGCAGATTACTAGTGCCGCTGCAGGCACGCAATTGTCCGAAGGCATCTTGACCCAGTCTCAAAGCTTGCTAGAAGAGGCTGGACTGAATAACCATGATGGTACATTTGAGGGTAACAGTGCGCTGGTACGTCTTAATAACCCAGTCGACCAGCTAAAAGCCCGAGAAGTGCTGCGTCAAAATCTGGGCGAAGATTATGTGGTTGCGCTTAACCTAGCACAGACGACACCACAGTGGCTACGTGATATCGGCGCAAAACCGATGAAACTGGGTCTCGATTTACGCGGTGGTGTCCGTTTTGTACTAGAAGTCGATATGGACAAGGCGCTTGAACAGCGTTTGACCAGTGCCAGTCGCGACATGCGTCGTGAGCTACGTGCTGAGAAAGTGGCGATCAAAGGTATTAAAACTGAAGATCGAAGCG
The DNA here is from genome assembly GCF_014861365.1 of Psychrobacter sp. FME6. GTDB lineage: Bacteria > Pseudomonadota > Gammaproteobacteria > Pseudomonadales > Moraxellaceae > Psychrobacter. The sequence goes on along the minus strand of NZ_RRYW01000038.1, from coordinate 28,267 downwards.
TATTGCTGCATTTCGCTGATACAGACGCTCGTAATCGTGCACAAAATATTTTGCAAGGCTCAATGGGCACCACCTTTAGCGTGCAGTCTTCTATTGATGAGCGAGGTCCTGCACTAATCTTAGCTTATAACGATGCGACTTTAGACGAAATCAATAGCTATGCGGTCAATCAAAACCTGACTACTTTGCGTAACCGTATTGCTGAGCTTGGCGTTACCGAAGCTTTGGTGCAATCACAAGGTGCCAGCCGTATCGTCGTAGAACTGCCTGGGGTACAAGATACCGCTGAGGCCAAACGTGTCTTAGGACGTACAGCAAACCTTGAGTTCCGCATGGTCGCTGAAGACAGCGAAAACTATATGGGCGGCATCCCTCCAGCGGGTACTGAAGCTTTCCCATTTGAGACACTTGATGGTCCACCTGTACTACTAAACCGCCAAGCGATTGTCACTGGTGATAAAGTCACTAATGCACAAACTGGCATTGATGAAAGCGGCTCTCCTGAAGTCAGTATTACGCTAGATAGTGCTGGTGGTAAGCTGATGCAAAATGCCACCCGTACAGCGGTTGGCAAACAGATGGCTGTATTGTTCATCGAAAATAAACAAAGAATTACTTACGAAGAAAACTCAGAAACTGGCGAGACTGAAGAAATACGAACGCCTTATGCTGAAACCAAAGTCATCAACCGCGCTAACATTCAAGCGGTATTGGGTTCGTCTTTCCGTATTACTGGCCTAGATAGTAGTGCTGAAGCAGCCGAGCTTGCGCTATTACTACGCTCGGGTGCGCTTGCCGCCCCGATGTACTTTGTAGAAGAACGCACCATTGGCCCATCATTGGGTCAAGACAATATTGAGAAAGGCCTATTCTCGACTCAAGTCGGTTACTTATTAGTCTTTGCGTTTATGATTATCTTCTATCGTCTGTTTGGTGTCATCGCTAACGTGGCGCTAGCAGTGAACGTGATTATTATCATTGCTATTATGTCAATTTTAGGCTCATCGCTTACTTTACCTGGTATTGCTGGTATCGTCCTGACCATCGGTATGGCCGTCGATGCCAACGTGCTGATCTTTGAGCGAATACGTGAGGAGCTGGCAAACGGGGTACGGCCAAAATCTGCCATCGTGGCAGGTTTCGACCGAGCCTTTAGTAGTATTTTCGATGCCAACATCACCACGCTATTGGTCGCATTTATTCTATTTGCGATTGGTACTGGTCCGATTAAAGGCTTTGCGGTTACGCTAGCTATTGGTATTGTTAGCTCGCTATTTACCGCAATTTTGGTCACACGTGCGCTGGTACAAATTGCTTATGGTAAGCGTAAATCTATCAAACGTCTGAGCATCGGTTAGGAGAACATTATGGCGATCGATAAGAATAATCCTCTAGAACAGCAGAACACTCCAGATCGAAATGGTTCAGGTGGCTCAAACAGTGATGCAAATAACGCAAACACGCGCCGCCGTAAAAAACCACGCCGCGATGGCAAAGGCAGTAACACCCAAACCAATAACCCTACCACAGCTAAATCCAGTAGAAGTAAATCTCGCCGTGGTGGTAAAGGCAGCGGGAAAGCGGCTGATCAAAAGCATCAAGCTCTGGCCACTCAAAACCCTAACACGGCTACTGACCCGAACCTAGAAACAGGTGATGCCGCTGATGATGCCGCAGCAATGGCCGAAGGTGGTATCAAAGCCATTGGTAACCAGCGTATTATTCCGTTTATGAAGATAGAAAAGCCAATGGCGATTTTATCTATATTATTGGTCATTGGTAGTATCATTGCTATCGCCGTAAATGGTTTGAACTTTGGGCTTGATTTCACAGGCGGTGTTTCTGCAGATGTGCGTTATGAACAACCTGTTGAGCAAAACGAAGTCGTGCTAGCACTTGCTGACAATGGCTTTGATGACGCCGTGGTACAGTATCTAGGTACCCGAGAAGAACTGCTCGTACGCTTGCCCCCTCAATCTGATAACGTTGATGGGCTAAGTAACAGTCTCAGTGACGCATTAGCATTGCCTAATAATACTGCTGATATCAGCAACGTTAATATCATTGGTAGCCAAGTTGGTAACGAAGTTTATTTAAACTCCGTCATGGCGTTGGCCTTAGCGCTAGCCTGTATGCTTGGTTATGTAGCATTGCGCTTTCAGTTCAAGCTAGCACTTGGCGCGGTACTGTCGTTATTTCATGATGCGGTTGTGACCATTGGTGTCTTTGCTTTATTTGGCTTTCCATTTGATTTGACGGTATTGGCCGCGGTATTGGCTTTGATTGGTTATTCACTGAACGATACTATTGTTGTTTATGACCGTATCCGTGAAAACTTCCGCCGCGTCCGTGGCATTACGCCGCGCCAGACCATTGACTTATCCTTAACCGAGACGCTACGCCGTACGATCATGACCATCTCGACTGTTTTATTGGTCGTGCTGGCGATGATGTTCTTAGGTGGTGATGGGCTATACTGGTTCTCAGTCGCACTCTTTATCGGTCTATTAGCGGGTACTTACTCATCAACGTATATTGCCAGCTCGATTCCATTACGTATGGGTCTATCACGTGATGATTTTATTGTAAAAGTAAAACCAGAGTTTGAAGAAGAAATCGTTACTTTTAATGATCCAAAAATGTTTGAACAAGACAATGTTTAGGTGGTATTTAGACGTTGTTTAAATGATGCTTAGATCAAAAAAACGCTGAATTAAGACCACGTTTAACCAGTCTTATTTATGCTGATTTTAGCTTATAATGAGCTAGGATAGTGTTCGAACAAACGTAAATAAAAGCACCTGACTCATGAATAGTGAGTCTAGGTGCTTTTGTCTTTGTAGCTGTTTGAGGATCCGCCCTAGCCTTAAACATCAAACATGCTACGCTGATGTCGTAGTATTAAACAACAAACTGCCCCCACCTTGTTCTTTAAATATAAACGAGCCAAAAATGACTGTTGCCACACCACCATCCAATGCGATGCCACCGATTGATACTCGTTATACGCGTATCATCGCTATAGCTTTGCCAGTGTTATTGGCCAATCTTGCCATGCCGCTACAAAGTGTTATCGATACGGCGATTGTGGGGAACATGAATGATACTGCCAAACTGGCAGGTATGGGCTTGGCAATACAGTTACTGTCTTTACTGCTCGTCAGTTTTAACTTTTTACAGTATGCTTCATCTGGACTGTCGGCTCAAGCGCTTGGACAACTGGCCAATCACGCTGATGACTCTGCCAGTAATACAACAAAACCATCAAATCCACTGCCATCACCCCTACTGTCTATTTTGCAGCGCGCCTTATTACTGGCATTTGGTATTGGTGCTATTTTACTATTAGCAAAACCTTGGTTGATTGACTTCGGTTTGCAAGCCTTGTCAGCCAACCCCAATAGTGGGCAAGCGGCAAAAACTTACTTGGATGTGCGCTTTTGGGGGGTCATCGCTGAACTGATGAACTTTGCCTTCATTGGCTGGTTTGCCGGCCAAGGCAAAACACGCTACATGCTTTATCAGCAAGGTTTTATCGCCATACTCAATATCATACTCACCTTATTTTTTGTTTTCGGTCTAAATATGGGCTTAGTAGGCGTAGCGTTGGGCACTGCTATTGCTTTTTGGTTAGGTGTTTTATTGGCATTATGGCTAAGTCGTCGACATCTACAAATATCTTGGGCAGCATTATTTCAGGCCGATCGACAGCATTTCACCAAAAATAAAATGCTTAGGCTATTTTCACTGAATAAAGATATTTTTATTCGTACGCTTATCTTAACGCTGAGCTTTGCTTGGATTACTCGCCTTTCTGCCCAAAGCGGCGACGTCATACTGGCCGCCAATGCTATTTTATTACAAGTATTAAGTATCTCAGCCTTTGCCCTTGATGGCGTTGCAGTATCTGCTGAGACTTTAAGCGGTCAAGCCGCAGGGCGACGCGATTGGGTACGCTTTCGTATTATCGTAAAACGTACGGGCGTGGTCAGTTATGGGCTGGCGTTAATGCTAAGTGCGATATGGTGGCTTGGGATGCCAACTTATTTACAATTTATGACCAATATTGACTCCGTCTTTACTCTCGCTTATGACTATCATTTGTATGCAGTATTGCTACCACTCGTTGGTGTTGGCGCGTATTGGCTGGACGGTATATTTTTTGGCTTAACAGCGGGCAGTGTGATTCGTAATGCGGCCCTGATACTAGCGGTCATATTTTTCCCATTGAGCTGGATGCTTTACCAGCAATGGGATATGACGGGAATATGGCTCAGCGTATGGTGTTTATTATTATTAAGACTCATTATCCTAGGCGGTTTTTTATATCATGCTCATCAAACAGGCAGTTATGAAAAGCTACAGCCTGAACATTAATACTGTTTAATCTCACAAGCTTTAAAATAAGAAAGTAAATAATCAACGAATAATGTTAGCAAGAAAAATTAGGATGTCATGTGACTACTCGTTCGAATGAATTAAATCACCAGCCCGATATGAGCTACCATTGGATGGAAGGTTTTAAAAAAAGCCTACCAGTCGCCATGGGATATTTGCCTGCGGGTATTGCTTTTGGTGTGCTAGCACAAGTGGCTGGTATTCCGGTATGGGCCACGATTATGCTTAGTATTGTGCTATATGCTGGTGCAGCTCAATACGCTTGTTTGCCGATGCTGAGTGCTGGTTTACCAGTTGGTAATATAGCCACTAATATTGCTGCCATTAATTTGCGCCATGTGTTTTATGGCATGCCATTGTTACAATACCTGCCAAAACAAAAGCTGGCCAAAACTTATTGTCTCTTCGCGCTGACTGATGAGACGTTTTCCGTCATGACCAGCCTACCTAACGAGTCACGCCAAGCACTGATACTGCCTATTAGTCTATTTAATCAAAGCTGGTGGGTATTAGCGAGTGCGATTGGCGTCTTTATCGGCAGCGCGCTCAGTGATTTGGTACCGCACTTAGATTTTGCCTTGGTTTGTCTGTTTGCTATTTTGGCTTATGAGCAATTTCAAAGCATCAAGCGTTATTTCCCGATTGGCATTGCGGTAATTTCTTTAATTGTGGCTTCCTTCTTTACTAGCAACTGGTTATTATTGGTGGCGATTACTATTTGTATGTTGTTGATTTTAGCTCGTGGGTTTTGGATACAGCGTGATATGACGGGAGCAAATAATGACCAGTAGTTATCTAATTTTTGCCACTTTCGCCATGGCAGCCGTGACCTTTGTTACACGCGCCCTCCCTGCTTTAATACCAAAAAAACTGTTGGACACGCCTTGGCTGCATCGACTAAATGAAAGTTTGCCGCTATCCGTGATGGTATTGCTTATTTTAACCAGCCTCTCCTATCAAGAGCTGTCCGTAACCACTGGCCTAAATAGCGCAGAGTTACACTTACTACTGGCACAAATTGGTGCGCTTATTTTGGTGTTATTGATTTATCATATTAGTCGTCAGTTATTGGTCAGTATGGTTGTGGGTATTGCTGCAATTAATGGTTTTCTTTGGTTATTTGATACCTTGTTCATTTAAAATAGCCTTGGCAAAACTGCATATCTAGATATAAAAAGGCTGGATTCTAGTAAGAATCCAGCCTTTTTTTTCTAAGAATGCTATATGAAATTGGCGAAGTTAGGAGTCAGACTCTCTAAAGCTCTTCGACACCCATCATATCCACTGGGGTATCAGCAACGATTTGTACGCCTTTTTTACCTGTTTTAGCAGTATCATTGCGCTGCTCTTGTAGATGCTCAAGATAAGCCTCATTGATTTGACCAGTGACATAACAGCCATTGAATACCGCACAATCAAAGCCTTCAACCTTGCTATACTTAGTATCTTTTACCGCATCAATCAAGTCATCTAAATCCTGGAAAATCAAACGATCCGCACCGATGATATCGCGCACTTCTTCTACCGTATGACCTGAGGCAATGAGCTCACTACGTACCGGCATATCAATACCATAAACGTTTGGATATTTGACTGGTGGCGCAGCACTAGCAAAGAATACCTTATTAGCCCCAGCATCACGCGCCATTTGAATAATTTCGTGACACGTCGTACCACGGACGATAGAATCGTCAACCAGTAGCACGTTTTTATCTTTGAACTCTAGCGGTACGGCACTGAGCTTTTGACGAACTGATTTTTTGCGTTGCTGCTGACCTGGCATGATAAAGGTACGACCGATATAACGGTTTTTCATAAACCCTTCACGGTATTTGATATTCATCTTCAGCGCCAGCTCCATCGCTGAAGTACGCGAGGTATCAGGAATAGGAATGACCACATCGATATCGTGATCTTCACCCCATTCTGCAAGGATTTTATCCGCCAGTTTTTCACCCATGCGCAAGCGTGATTTATAAACAGAAATGTTGTCCATAATCGAATCTGGACGAGCAAAATACACATACTCAAAAATACAAGGGGTGTACTCTTGCTGCTCTACACACTGATAGGTATGTAGATTATGGTCTAAATCAATGAAAATAGCTTCACCAGGCTTCACATCACGGATGATACTAAATCCTGAACCTGTCAAAGCAACTGACTCTGAAGCTACCATATACTCTGTGCCACCATTGGCAGCCAAGCGCTCACCAAATATCAGTGGGCGAATGCCATTAGGATCACGAAACGCGAGCAAACCATGACCCGTTATCAAAGCCACGACGCCATAAGCGCCTTCGCAGCGGCTATAAACCGCTTTTACGGCTTCAAAAATGTCATCCGCCGTTGGATTGGTTTTGCCCAAATTCTGCATTTCATGTGCTAGTACGTTTAGTAGTACTTCAGAATCTGAATCCGTATTGAGGTGGCGACGGTCTTCAATATACAATTCTTTGGCCAAACTCTCAGCATTGGTCAAGTTACCGTTGTGCGCCAGCGTAATGCCATAAGGTGAATTGACATAAAATGGCTGTGCCTCGGCGCTACTGGAACTACCCGCTGTTGGGTAACGCACATGACCGATGCCGAATTTTCCAACCAGTTTCATCATATGACGATTCATAAAAACGTCACGCACCATGCCATTTTCTTTACGCAGATAGAGTCGTCCATCCTGCAAAGTTACAATACCTGCTGCATCCTGCCCGCGATGCTGTAACATCGTTAAAGCATCATAAAGAATTTGATTAACTGGCTCATGAGCTGCAACCCCGACGACTCCACACATAGTTATATCCTGTTTTTACCCATACATTAGTACTACAATAACGGCAAATTTTTGACAGCACACTATTAAAAATAACAGCTGTCACTCACCGCCGACCTGATGATACTTGTTCAGATTTTAACGAAAATTTATTTTTTAAATTGCCAGTTATACGGGCCATCATTGATTTTTCAATGATTTTTTGAGTGTCCCGTTTGCGCCCTAGCTGTTATACAAGCCAGAACCCTAAAAAAGAAGTTATAGAGATTACGAGTTATAGATATAATAAGAAACTCAGCATTGAAATATGAAAATTTGACTGTTTATGACTGATTGACCTGATCCCAAGCCAGCCCTAGCACATCTGAGACTAGTGCCTTACCCATCGGTGCATAAGGTAGCAATTCAGGCGCGAGCACTGAAGTTTGCCATTGCGGCATTTGTACCAAGAATGGCGCACTAACGCTAAGAACCACCAAAACCATCAGTACATTTTTGGCTGCACCTAGGACACCGCCTGCCATTTTGTCAACGACACCCAAGCGCAAGGTTTTGAGTACTCCTGAGAATACAAATGCCACTAAGTGCATGATAGCCAATATAACAATCACGACTAATAAAAAAGCCATCGCCATTTGTAATACAGGGTTTTGAACGACACCTGATAATTGAGGTGAGATTGTACCTGCCAATCGAGTAGCGGCGATAAGCGCAATAAACCAACCTACCAAGCCAACCGCTGTTTTGATTAATCCGACTTGAAAGCCGCGCCATAATCCAATCAAGACAACAATAGCAATCACAATATCCAGACCACTCATGTTTTATGCCTCATCGCTCTACTCATTATTCCTGGATAACTATTGATTAGTTTTCCATCGCATCGTAATAGCCACCGATAGCCTGAATACAAGACTGTACCAGCCCAGGACCGCGATAAATGAGACCCGTATATAGCTGTATCATATCTGCGCCTGCTTCAATTTTTTTAATGGCTTTAGCACTACTATCAATACCACCAACGCCTATCAAAGCTACTTTACCATCCAGTTGATCAGAGAATTGTTGTAAAATTTGAGTGCTAATGTGGCTGACGGGTCGACCAGATAAACCACCTGCTTGATCGCCATCTTTCAAGTCTTCAACACCAACACGGCCCAAAGTGGTATTGGTCGCAATGAGGCCATCAATTTCAAAATCCAATAGTTGCTGTGAGATATAATCGACTTGTAGCGGCTCTAAATCAGGCGCAACTTTTAGCACCAATGGCACATAAAAACCATATTCGGTCGCTAATTGACTGTGACGATTTTTAATCGTATGCAACAGCTGAGTCAACGCTTCACCACTCTGTAAATCACGTAAATTTTTGGTATTTGGCGAGGATATATTCACAGTAATATACGAGGCATGTGGATAGGCGCGCTCTAAACAATAAACATAATCGTCAGCGGCCTGCTCTACTGGTGTATCGGCATTTTTACCGATATTAATCCCAATATTGCCTTTGTATTTGCAGCGTTTGACATTTTCAACCAGATAATCAATCCCTTGGTTATTAAACCCCATACGATTGATAATGGCATCTGCTTGTTTGATTCTAAACAGTCTGGGCTTATCATTACCTACTTGTGGTCTTGGCGTGACCGTACCTACTTCTATGAAGCCAAAGCCCAGCTCCGCAAGCGCATCAATATAGTCACCATTTTTATCCAACCCTGCTGCTAGGCCGACTGGGTTGGTAAATTGCAGCCCCATACAGTCTGTTGGCTGCATCGACTGACCATATACCAAGCCTAAAGCACGCGCTTTATGCGCTTTGTCCAATAAAGACAAAGTCATTTCATGGGCGTGTTCGGGATCCATCTTAAACAAAAAAGGACGAAGTAAGGCATAAGACATAGTAATGACAGACCCTGCTCAAAAGAGATAATGAATAAAAAGTGCGAATGAAATCAAGCGCAGCGATTATATCAGCTTAACAGAAACAAGAGCAAAGTTTCATGCGCTAAATTTTTATATTAAAACGCTCATAAATGCGTGCGCTTATCAACTAAGCCATATAGTCATTCGCCGTTCATTTCAAGAGATAAGACTGCTGTATCATGAACCTCTAATAACCTCTATACACCCTCTAAGGGACAGGACGTCCATCAGTCAAAGCTATCCAACCTCGGATCATACGATACAGATGCCAAATAAAAGTAAAGGCGATAATGAATAGACCAAGCCCAGCCAATAGCAATGAACCAATGGCGATATTCCCACTATCGGCAAACATACTGACCCCGAAACCACCTAAAGCAAAAGTTATGATAATAATACCAACAACGAACCAAACGATACCGTACCAAAAAGTCTTAATCTGCCAGTCAAAATGCGTGGCTAGCCATGAGCCATCAGCATCATGCCGCTTGGCATAATTCATGATAATCGGTACTATCCATAATAGACCAGCGGTAAAATAGCTAATCACATACAAAAAGTAAGTGATGTGATTATAAGTGATCAAGGAACGGCGCTTGCCATTGTTCATATTATCATTCATGTTGTCGCTCATTATATTACGTTGTCCTTGCTGAGTAATCGCATAATCAGACCTCTCATAATCAAATACTGTCCCAATAGTCTCACGCTCATTGTCATAATTTTTAGGAATTTTAATCTGTTGACTCACACGCTCATCAGGTTTGCGGTTAGCAGAGTTACTCATCGTAAACATCACTATTTGGCAGTGATTATTGACATACTCCCGCCACTTTCGACAAGCTCAAGCGGGGGATTCTAAAAGCAAAAGCTCTTAGGCGACTTTCTCACGACCGTCGCAAGTTTTCTGCTTCAACGGGCGACCTTTACTGCATCTTCCCTCGACAGACAAAACGGCATGTCCTGCCGCAAGAATATTACGAGCTGCATTAACATCTGCATTCGCAATATAACCACATTCAACGCACTCAAATTTTGCTTGGGTACGTCTATTTTCTTTTGCAACATGCTTGCATTTAAAGCAAGTTTGGCTTGTATAACGCGGGTTTACTTTAATCAGTAACCCGCCTTGCCATTGTTGCTTGTACTCAAGCATATTGACCATCATGCCCCAACCTTGATCTAAAATGGATTTGTTCAATCCTGACTTGGCTTTGACGTTTTTTCCTTTTTTCTCCATCGAACCACTGGCAGACTTCGACATATTGGCGACTTTTAAATCCTCACAGGCAATCATGGCGTGGTTTTTGCTGATTGTGGTGGTGATTTTGTGCAAGTAATCATGGCGAATATTGGCGATGTGATGATGGAGTTTTTGAATCTTGCGATTGTGCTTTTTCCAGTTTTGACTGAATAAGACTTTCCTACTGAGTTGGCGCTGTAATGCAGCCAGTTTAATTTGATTGGCTTTAAAACTGTTTTTGGGTTTGATAACTTGGCCATCTGAGGTAGCAATCAGTTTAGCGACCCCTAAATCAATCCCTACGGCGGTTTTAGAGGGATGAATTGGGTTTTGGGCCAACTCCCGCTCTGTGCCAAACGACACGTACCAATGACCGGATTTCTTGCTGATGGTGACGTTTTTAATTATCCCAAGAATGTCTTGCGATTTTCTAAACTTCACAAACCCTACACCATTCGGTAGTTTGACACGATTGCCTTCAACACGGCAATATTTATCAAACTGAACCAAGCGGATTGAATCGCGGCCATCTGACTTGCGTTTAAAGCGTGGCATGAGCGGGCGTAGTTGGATTTCAGTACCGTCGGCAAGCTTGAAAAACTTAGGCTTTTTAGGTTTTTTCTTATTCTCTTTCAATCGTGCATGAACTTTAGGGTCAAAAAAGCGTGACCAAGCAGAAGCGAGATCACGAATTTTTTGTTGTAAAGACACCGCGTTAGAGCTTGTTTTTAAGAAGGCAAACTCAGGATTTGCTTTAATATCCATGATTTTATTAACCAAATTGGTTGCATTAATAAACTCATTTTTAGCAAACATCTCAAACGATACCGCAAGCACTTGATTCCAAACAAAACGTGCAGAACCAACAAGGTTATTTAAGATAACCTCTTGTTCTGCATTAGGCTCAAGCCTAAATTTGTACGCTTTATTAATTTTCATAATGAATGCTTTATTAGTCAGTGTGTTTGTTATTTATACCATGTTATACTATATAACATAAACAATAAAGGGTATTTATTATAATGAGTGAGATATATAAAAACCGTCATTCTGCTTATAATCTGCATGTGCATTTGGTATTCATCACTAAGTACCGCAAAAAGGTTTTAGCCGACAATCACCACCAATTCTTTAGAGAAGTTGTTGCTGAGGTATGCAAGGATTTTGGTGCAGAACTCAAGGAATGTAACGGTGAAGGCGATCATGTTCACATGCTGATTCAATACCCGCCAACGGTACAACTAAGTAAGATGGTTAATAATCTAAAGTCGGTCACAAGTCGGCGCATGAGAGCCAACTTTATCGACCTAAGAGCAGCTTACAATAAACCTGTTTTGTGGTCACGCTCTTACTTTGCCGGCTCATGTGGCGGAGCGCCGTTGGAGATTATTAAGCAATACATTCAAAATCAGCAGAGTTAGGCTATACGAAATTCACCTCCACCCTAGCGTCGGGTGGAGTCCTCTTTCGTTAGATTGATAGTTTATTGATTGTACCAAACCAGCCGTTTTTCAATACCGCCTAACGACACAGGGTTATTTTTAACCACTGGCTATCAATAACCTTGATTAAAATATATTGAATTGCAATATAGTGGGTTGTAACAACAAACCGTTTTATGACGTCACGGTCGCTTGTACCTGAATTGATTTGTTAGTCAAATCTTGCTGCATAGATAGCTGGGTGAACTGCCAACCTTGCTGTTCAAGCTTACCAAGCGCGGCACTGACCACGGCTTGACTGGCATTATTAAAGCTTAGCTGTACCGCATCGCCAGTCGCAACGACTTGAGCGTCGGCAATACCTGAGTTATTTAATAACGCGCTGATTCTACTAGCGGGTGGCTTTGCAGCCTCACCATCCACTGTATTCACCGCATTACTATCAAGGTTGCCAGCTTGGGCACGTAACCAGAAATAATCGGCTACTTGTTCTTGATAGTTGCGTTTACTGTCGTTTGCCGAGTGATGAATACGATAGCCACCGTAACCGCCAATAAATAACAGTAAAAATAGAGACAATACAGCCAGTGCCAACTGATCACGCGGTGGCAGTGTTTTCCAGCGCGACGACAGAAGGTTTTGGAGATTATTCATGCGCACTGTCAGCACATTTACTCCAACATGGGTGCTAGCTTCAGGATTGAGTGCATTACGTTTGGTACGGCGCTGTAATCGTTTCATGTTCTAACCTTTTTGAGCTTTATTACCACAACTGAAATAGCCAATAACACTATAGTTAAAATACTTTAAAAACGCTACGATACTGCGGGTATAGTTTTTTTGCAGCCTCTGTCTGCGTAGGCACAGCAAGCAAGAAAAAACGGTACCTGCAGTACGTGATGTAGCGATATTACTTCTCACTGACTATAGATGTAAGTATTAGGCCATGTCATCAATTAGCACATTGAATCATGATACCGTCGCAGTTGCTTGTGTATCGGTATTTTCTACGACATTTACCGTCACTTGACCACTAAACTGTCCCTGTTCATTACTATTTACTTGCTCTAACCTAGCATTTAAACCCTGCGCTGCCAGTGTATCTGTGAACTGATCAAGACTATTACGATCAGGCGCGATCAACGTAAAGCTCAACGCAGACGGCTGCATCACTAACGCTTGCGCGCGTAATGAAGATTGTTTGATTAACGGTGATATGCGCGACAGTGCTGCCATATGTGAGGCAGGGGCTTGGCTATCGCTGCGCAGTTTTGGTTGTAATTGCACTTGTAGCTTAGTGCGGGGGCTTAATGGCTCGTTTGGAAACCAAGATTGATACTGCGCTGCCACCTCAGTTTTGGTAGCCACTGCCGCTTGATTATACTGATACCATTGCACACCATCAGTTGCCATCTGTAGTACCAAGGCTGACAGTGCCACCATCATCGCTACGCGCAGATATGGTGAGAGCTGCGAATCTGTTGATTTAACAAAAAAGTTAAGCGCGTGGCGTTCAGGATTTTCAATAGGTTCAGCCGATGTAGACAAGGTAGTCAAGAGTAACTGATGCTCAGCGATAATCGCCGCTGTTTGTGCCATAAAGTTGACTGGTACAGCATCAGCCAAGGTTTCTTCTATAGGTGGTAATACATTCACCTCACTTAAGTGTGGAAAGCGCTCAAAAATTAACGGTAAATAGCTGATAGCCATGCCTTGACGCATTGACTGGCGCAGGAGCATGGTCTGCTCATCTTGATACAGCGTTACTTGCTGCCCTGCACCCTCTTCTGGCGCTGGTAGCAATAAAAAATCAGGCAGTAACGCCGCTATACTCATGCCAGCCAGCTTAGCGCTTTGCTGCCATGCTTCGATATCGTTTTGTGCCAGTGCATACAATTGATGATGCTCATCATGGCTGATTTGACGAATGGCCAACTGCTCAACAGCGGTCAATGAAGTCTCTTCAAACAGGTATTGTTTGCCCGTAGTGCCCAGTTGTTTCAGTTGAGTGGTATTAAGCTCGGTATCTACTTGTAAGATATGGCTTGAAGGGAAATATAGACATAAAGTCTTTTGTGCATTGCTTTTATAACTGCCATAGATAGCTTGCAGCTGTTGCCAACTCTCGACTGACTGCCATCGTTGCACATCTTCATGCCAAACAGCCAATGGGCTATGCTGCGCTCGTAACCAAACGTGTAACACTAAGCGTGTCCTTAATTATTGAAACGGTTATAGGTGCACTGTTGTAAAAGCAACATTATAAAATATACGGTTATAAAGGAATATGTAAAAAGGTTTGGGACAATAAAATTCGACATCACTATACTGATGTCAGTATGGCTGCTCGGGTATAAAACGATTCACCTCATTTGCCATACCCGTCATCACAAAACCCATCTCAAACACGCGCGCTTCTGCCAGAGAAAATGACTCAGGATAATCACCCGTTAGTAACCCAGCGATATTGGCAATGATCGACATATGACAGACCACCACCAAACACTCTGCTTCGATATTGGCAATGTCTGCCAAAGCAGCACGTGCATCGTCAGAAGGTGTGATGTTCTTCTGTATTGTCGATGGCACATTAGGCATACGTGCCTGCAATGCTTTGAGTGTCTGCTGTGCCCTCTCATAAGGGCTTACGATAAAGTAATCAGGGTTATAATGAGTGGCAATATATTCTGCCGTCTGTACCGCTTGCTGCTGTCCAAAATCGGTCAACTGGCGCGCACTATCTGGACGCGTTTCATCTTCTGCTTGACCGTGACGTATTAATATAACTTTCATAACCTTCCTTGGCAAATAACTGTCGAAGCTTAAAACATGGTCGTGGTGTCTGTTTTGATATTTATCGCGTTACTTGTTGTCAACGTCACTATCCTCATTGTCATCCTCAGCGCTGTTGGTTGAGGTTTGCATATGCGCAGTGAGCGCAGCATTGCTATGGTCATGAGCCATGACAAACTCGACATCACTACGGAAACCCGCTTCCATCAAGTGTAGTGCAACGCCTAATGCGGCTTTATCTTCATAAATGACTGCATAAAGTGCATGGGTGATAGGCATATAAATACCTTTTTTGGTCGCCTTTTCGTGCACCTGCTGAATGGTATTAACACCCTCAGCGGTTTGACCGAGTTTTTTGACTGCCGCATCGATAGTCATACCACGGCCGAGCATATTGCCGATACGGTAGTTGCGGCTCAACTCTGAGCTACAGGTTGCGTATAGGTCTCCTACGCCAGACAATCCCGAGAACGTTAGCGGATTTGCCCCTTCTTCCACGCCAAAACGACTCATCTCTGCCAACGCTCGGGTTAGTATCATCGCTTTGGTGTTTTCGCCCACTTCATAGGCGGCTGCCATACCCATGGCAATCGCATAGATGTTTTTGAGTGCGCCACCAAGCTCAACACCCTTGACATCATCACTAGCAAACACGCGAAAAAAAGCACTGTGTAGCGCAGCCTGTACCGCATGACGCAGTGGTTCTGATTCACTGGCGATAACGGTAGCAGACGGCATGTTTTTCATAATCTCGATAGCGAGGTTTGGCCCTGACATCACTCCAAAATTCACTTCTGGCAACTCATCTTTAATAATATCGCTCATCGTGGCAAAAGTATCTTTTTCCATGCCCTTGGTCAATGAGACGATGGATTGTGCACTGATAAAAGGCGCGATGTTTTTTAAGGTCTCACGAAAAGCCAAGCCAGGCACGGCAATAAACACAATGTCTTTGTCCTTGACCGTTGCTTCTAAATCATGGCTATATTTCAAACGATCATCGAGCTTATAGCCTGGCAAATATTTTTTATTGGTCTGTGTTTTTGCCATGGCCTTAACGGTACGTTTGTTACGTACCCATAGCGTGGTATCACAGCCATTACGTGCGGCTAGGTTTGCCATTGCTGTACCAAAACTGCCGCCACCTAAAAATGCCAAACGTAACTTGGTAGGATTGCTATGGATTTCTGCCATGTTTTTTGCCACCGCTGACTCTACCGCGCTAGGGTTAAGTTTTTTGCGACCGATACCTGATTTGGTAGCACGTTCGATAATGCCTGCCAGCAGACCATTTTGTTGTTTTTCAGAGGTGTCTTTATCCACTTCATTACCATCATTGTTTAGATCTTTGCTGTTATCATTAGGACTTGTCATATTATTTATCCGTGTTGACTGACTTATTATTAATAGAATTTATCATGATTTGGGTGCTAACCCTTAATACCTTTTTGCTGATAATCTTCCCCAATAAACAACGTTTAGATGCTTTGATAAATCATGACTCAAATCGTACTAACGGCTCAATATCAATCGGTTTACGCACGGGGTCATCTTTAGGGCTGGTGCCAGTATAAACAAAAGCTGACACATAATCATCTGGCCCTACGTCAAAATATGCTTTTACTGCTGGCTCGTTACATAATAGTCCCGTGCGCCATACTGTGCTAAAGCCTTGTGATTTGAGCGCCAGTATTAGGTTTTGCACCGCAGCACCAGCACTTAGCATTTGCTCAAATGGTGGGACTTTCTTGTGTGCTTCTATTTTAGTAACCACCGTAATAATAAGCGGCGCACGTAGTGGCAGCGTTTGCGTTTTTTTGAGGTTCTTTTCGGACAACTCTTCTCCCTCACGGTCAGCTTTTGCTTGAGCCGCTTCAACTAAAGCATTGCCTAGCTCATGACGAGCATCGCCCTGCGTCACGATAAAACGCCATGGACGCAGCTTTTTATGATCGGGCGCAGTTGCTGCACACTCAATCGCCGTTTCGATTTGGGCGCGTGTCGGTGCTGGCATATCTAAATTACCCATGCTGCGTCTTGAGTTAATCCAGCCAATCAGCGCTTCACTGCTGCAAGGCATGTTATCAGTCGTAATATCCTTGACCGACAGTTTTCCTTCATTTTTCTCGTTACTGTCTTCGTTAGATTTAGCCATTATCATTCCTTATTTATTGTTATCTATTGCTGTTTTTTAGCAGTGCTATTTTTAATAATTAGCTTTTTTAGTAGTTAGTTTTGAAAACCATCAGTTATAGCAAGCTATAGTCAGTTCACTATAAAAACGATGCTTTTATATTAGGAATAAAAAGTCATCAACTATGCGGCATCTTCGACACGATGCTCCATGCGCAGATAGTCTTCTGACTGCATCTCAAGCAAGCGCGAGCGTGTTCGCTCAATCTCAAACGCCAACTTCTTCCCTTGGTACAATTCAAGAATCGATTGCTCTGCCCGAACCAGTAGTTTTACACGGCGATCATAAAACTCATCAACAAGATAGATAAAGCGGCGCGTAGGATCACGCAAATCGTCATCTAAAGCTGGGACTGCATTGACCAATACTGTGCTGAATTTCTTAGCAATTTCTATAAAGTCAGACGCTGAACGTGGTTCCATACATAAATGACGGAAATCACAGAATAAAATATCTTCTGTGCGCGCTTTAATGGTTATTTCACGGCCATTAATGATGATAGGCTCGTAGCTAATTTTTTGATTGTTAGATAAGCTGGCAAAACGGTTGGCCAGCCAGTGGTGGTTGGCTTTAGTCATCGGTGACTCATAGAGCTCTGCTTGCTGCAAGACACGTAAACGGTAGTCAATACCAGAGTCGATATTCATTACTGTAGTGTGACGCTCAACTTCAGCGATGGCGGGCATAAAACGGTCACGATGCAGACCATCTTTATACAACCCTGATGGCTCAATATTTGACGTCGCCACTAAGCTAATGCCACGACTGAACAGCATGGTGAACAAGTCCCCTAAAATCATGGCATCAGAGACGTTAGAGACAAAAAACTCATCAAAACAGATAATAACCGCTTCTTCATAAATAATATCGGCAACCTTTTCTAATGGGTTACTCTCGCCCTGTAGTTTATTTAGCTCGTGATGTATGCGCTGCATAAAGTGATGGAAATGTTGGCGCATCTTACGGTCAATGATTAATGAATCATAAAACATGTCCATCATCCATGTTTTACCTCGTCCTACCCCGCCCCACATATACAAACCCTTGGGTGCAGCTGGCTTTGACTTTAAAAAGCTAAAAAAGCCTTTTTTTTGTTCCACGCTATTATTGAGCTGATGGTACAGCTCATCTAAATAGCTCATGGCCTGATACTGCTGCTCATCTCGAGTAAACTCATCAGTACTGATGGCTTGCTCGTAACGCTGCAAGGGAGATAGACTCATAATACGACTCATTATTTGACAAAACAAACATTACAATAAAGTGTTGATACCGACAATTACGACTAACTTATGACTTCTACACTGAGATAGTCGTAACTGACATATTGGAATGGCTCAGCACCATTCTTTAGGTTAACACGGCTTAAGGTCTTACTTACTAACAATTAAAATCCATCAAGTTTTTGGTAGATAATGCTTTACATTATTATCACTAACTCTATATTGTCACTAATTATACTTTGTCATTATAGGTATGCTGCTCTAATAACTTTTTCAGCTCAGACAAGCGCCCGTGAAAAAAGTGTCCAGCACCATCTACAACGCTCACAGCAAGCCCTAAACGCTCAGCGAATGCCTGCATATTATCAGGGTCAATCACCTCATCAGCATTACCATAAACCTCAAAGGTCTTGTCTGCTGGTAAACTGATATCGCTGCTGTCGTTTTTTTCGACTGATGGCGCGATGAGGGCTATTTTAGCAATTTCAAAATCGCTTAAGCCCCATATGTGTGGCAATGTGAGGACTTGCTCCGCTGCACGCGCGGTTACATAGCCGCCAAAGGAAAAGCCACCAAGCCATAGTTTGCGGGCCTGCGTTTGCTCTGCAATCCATTGTAGCACGGTCATTGCGTCCACCACCTCACCATCAGCATAATCATGCTCGCCAGTGGACTGCCCCACACCGCGGAAGTTAAAACGCACCACATGCATACCGTTATCACGAGCGAAACGATACATGGTGGTGACTACTTTATTATTCATCGTACCGTCAAATAGCGGATTGGGATGACAGAGCAGCGCCACGGTATCGGTATTTGGATCGTTAGGATTGTCTTGTTGCCATAGCGCATCAACTTCGAGTACGCCAGCAGGAGCGGGAATCAATTGCATAAATTTACTTATTAATGAAAAGTGAATAGGTCAATTATCCTAGATATGGTTTATATTTCAAGTGATTTGCTGTGTCCTACTGATATCAACTATTTTTTAAACGTTAAATTATGCTGGTAGTGGCTGCAAGCAAGCAAAATTTATAACAGTAGCACGCTGTAATGGCTGTACTCTTTTTATTTAAAACCAACTATATTTGACAATGTTTGGCAAAATTTAGCCATTTTAAGACCACTAAATGATTAAATGTATTAATTGATGACATGCCCCCAGGTCAACTTTAGTATGTAATATAAGCGCAATACCGAACACAATAACCGTCTAGACACTCAATATATGAATAGGTTAGATTTACCCTGAGCTTTAAACTTATTAATTGATTCATGACACCCGTATTTGCATCGTTTATATTTAATGCGTTAGTCTTTTAGAGTCAACCTTCTATATCGATTTTTTATATTTAAACCTTTATTTTTGATTTTTTGTACTTAACTTTTTCATGTTCAACTTACAGGAACTAGGAATCATTATGAATACTTTTAATAAAACCGCTACTTTAACAGCGACTTTGGCCGCCGCACTAGCGTTAAGCGCTTGTCAAAGCACGCCTTCCTCACCCGTCATTCAGCGTGCCAATTCCATTTATGAGACCACAGGTATCGGTGACACTAAAGTAAAAGCTCAGCAAAATGCACTTGATAGCGCTAAGACGACTTGCCGAAGTAAGCAAGTCATTATCGTTGATGACAAGGTCAAATATAATGGTGTTTTGGATGAGCGCACTGGTCGTATGGTTGGACAAGCGGGCGCCGTTATCGGTTCAATTTTCGGTACTGGATCGCCAGATTTATCACGTAAAGATGATTATGAATACATGATTAACTTCCGCTGTCAGTAAGCGAATAAGCGATACCGTGAGGCGACTTTTGAGTCATAAATAATCGGTACAATAAAAACATTTCATAGCCAATAAACTTGCGATGTAGATACTACATCAATCGCAACTTATTGGCTTTGCTTTTTGTACAGCGGCTTTTGGGGTAAACTACTCTACGTAGTCTTTTATCTCGCCTAGCCAATCTTTAAACTTTAATCACCTTTGGTCTTCTATTATGCGCAAACCTAACCTATCGAATATCAAACAAGCCGACACTAAAAGATCTAAGGTATTAGCGCCTGCCAAAGATTTAGCAACCTTAGAAGCCGAGCTGGCAGAGCAGGAAAACAGCCTAGAAGTCAATTTAGAAGATACGGTTTTGCGCCTTAGTGATTATTTATCAGCGGTGGATATGGTCATCAAGCAAACCTTTAATCATCGCGTGTGGGTCAAAGCTGAAATACGCAACCTATCTAGCAAAGGTGGGCATTATTATTTTGAGCTGGCAGAAAAAGACGACGATGGTAAAGTTATTGCTAGCTGCCGTGGCAATCTTTGGCGTTTTAAAGCGGCGCGGGTCCTAGCCAAGTTTGAGCGGGCAACCGGTATGCCACTTGAACGTGATTTAACGGTTCTACTCAAAGTATCAGCAGGTTTTCATGCACAATATGGCTTCTCGCTCACGATTGAAGATATTGACCCCAGCTATACGTTAGGCGATTTGGCGCGCCAATATGCGGAAATGGTCGATAGATTGACTGGTGAGGGCCTATTACACCTCAATAAACAGCTGCCTGTCCCATTTGATATCGAGCATGTCTTAGTTATTGCCCCTGAAAAAGCAGCAGGATTGGGCGATTTTCAAGCCGATGCGGATCTTTTAGCCAGTACAGGTGCCTGTCATTTTCATTATCACAATGCCACCTTTCAAGGCAATCATGCGCCAAGCGAGATTCGCCAAGCAATCGTCAGTGCCCAGCAGCAGTTTGAAGATACTTATCAGCGTTTGCCAGACTTATTGGTGATTATTCGCGGTGGCGGCGCTGTTGGTGATTTGGCCTACCTCAATGATTATGAGCTTGCCGCCTTAGTCGCTGAGCAGCCTGTCCCTGTCTGGGTGGGCATTGGTCATGAACGCGACAAAGTTATCTTGGATGAGGTCGCCCATACTAGCTTTGATACCCCGTCAAAAGTAATCGCCGCTATTAGTAGCCATTTGGCGCAATTAGTCACTCAGACATTACAATATCAAGCGCAAATAAAACAGGCCGCCCAACATCAATTGGATATCGCTGAGCAGCAAACAACACGCCAGTTAAGCCAAATACAATCACAAACGATTGGTCAACTAACCGCACTGCAAAAAGACAGCGACTATGCCTGGCGTAGCATTCAACAAAGCGCCCAGCGGCAGGTGAAGCAAGCAGCTAGACAAACAAGTGAGCTGCGTGCACAGATTCAAACCTCTGCTTATCAGCAGCTATCAATCGCCTCTACTTATAGCCAAAACCATCAAAAGACCATTATGAAAAGTGCGCAGCAGCAGCTAATACAAGCACAGCGTAACAGCGAGCATCTGCGTGATATCGTACTCTTACATCGACCTTCACGCGTGTTAAAGCAAGGCTATACTATGCTTACTGATGAAAAAGGCAAGCAGATACTGACCAGTAGCAGTCAGCTATATCCTGAACAAACCGTGCATATCGTCTTAAAAGATGGTAAAGCCAAAGCGCATATTATCGATGTTAAAACGACGGACACTCAAACCATGAAACCTGCAAATGACTCAGCTTAGTCACATAGCAATATTTAATATACATAACCATTATTTAACCCTTCATTTTTAATATTAGGAAACCCTATGACAACGCCTACTCGCCGACGCAAAAAAGCCGCCCCAAAAACCTTTAAGGCGGCTTACGATATTCTAAAAACCAATGCTGCTGAATTACAGCAACAAGACGAGCCTGACATTGATAATTTAATGACGACGGTAGAAGAGTCGATTGCCGCTTATCGTGTTTGCGAGACCCGCATCAATGCCGTACAACAAGCATTAGATGCCGCCTTCGCCGAAGAAGATAAAACAGAGAAAAGCGATAGCTAAGCCTTTTTTATTCGGGCTCATCAACCTCAAATACTTGGCGCAGATAGGCAAGATACGTGTCATTATTGATCATGGTCTTGCCTGGGCTATCAGACAGCTTCGCGACTGGCTGCCCATTACACTCAACCAGCTTAAGAACAATATTTATCGGCGTAATCCCCATATCATTGGTGAGGTTGGTACCGATACCAAAGCTGGTTTTAATGCGGTCTTTGAAATACTGGTGTAAATCCCAAGCTTTATTAAGATTTAAACCATCACTAAAGGTCAGAATTTTAGTTCTAGGGTCGATTTTTAGCTTTTTATAATGGGCAATCGCCTTGTCACCCCACACGTATGGGTCGCCGCTGTCATGCCGCAAGCCATCGAAAAGTTTGGCAAAGTATAAATCAAAATCACGTAAGAACGCATCCATCCCAACGACATCAGTCAGCGCAATACCCAAATCGCCGCGATATTCATGTACCCACGCTTCAAGCGCTGCTTTTTGTGAGTCTCGTAACCGCACATCCAAGGCCTGAAATGCCTGCATAAATTCGTGCGCCATCGTGCCAATTGGCGTCATGCCGAGATTTTTGGCAAGAAGCACGTTAGAAGTCCCACCCACGATCTTTGGTTCAGCCTTGTGTAGTGTTTCTACCACATGGGCCTGCCAATGTTTATTAAAACGCCGACGCGTACCAAAATCAGCAACGATAAAAGGCGGTGTATCACGGCTGTTTTCTGCTTGTTCTGCGGCATAGTGATGCAACAGCGCCACTTTTTCATCGAGCCTACGCTGGCCTTCTTCGATGACACTGGTATTTGACAAAGCCTTAAAATACAGCTCATTAACAATCGCTAGTACGAACACTTCAAAAAACATGGCTTGAATCATCGGCCCTTCTATATCGACAAACAAGCGGCCTTGCTCATCGGTACTGACGGTAATAAAACGACGTTTCAGCTTAAAGAGCTCTAAGTAATCAACAAAATCTGAGCGCATAAAGCGTAAGCCGCGCAAGTAGTCCAGTTCATCTTCCAAAAAACGCAATTCGCACAAACTGTCTAATTGCTGCTCTAACTGTTGTTTGATATCAGCCAATGGATAGACGGTATCTTTGTTGTTTCGGCAGCGAAAACGATAGACACCGTAAGTTTGTGGGAACTGGTGCAGCATCGCTTGCAACATAGTGAATTTGTACAAATCGTTATCAAGCAACGAGGTAATAATAGGTTCAAAAGTTGTAGAATTATGGGTAACGGTCATGTTACAGCCTTAAATGCAAAAATGAAAAATCGCCAAGAAACCAAGCGACGAAATAGGGTGACGTAACTATAGCAATGCTATTAATAGATAGATCACAAGCCTTTGAGTATAACGAAGTTTGAATTATTTTTCATAACTCACAGGCTATAACAGCAAAAATACAACGATAATATTGGCCGTTCTAAATAAAATCGATACACTGATCGACACACGGGTAGCCACGTGCTACTGGAATAAATTTTTTCTTGCTTGCTGTTCGCAAGCGTGACAGAGGAGAGGCTGCGAAAAACTTACTCCAGTAGCACTCATACCGGTTTTAAAGTGAATCAACTATAGAGTTTTTCAACATGCTTTCACAGTAAAAACTATAAAACATAAGCCATAAAAAAGACGCTAAGCATTGCTTAACGTCTTTTGCAAGATTAATTACCAACATTAATTATTAAGGTTTTGCAGGCTTAACCAATTTCACCAAAGGCGCATAGCCTGATTGTGGCATCACACTAACTGGGATGAACTGCAATGCACCGCCATTGATACAATAGCGCAGACCACCACGATCTTTAGGGCCATCTGGGAATACATGACCCAGATGCGAGTCTGCTACTCGTGAGCGAATCTCGGTACGCACCATATTAAAGGCATTATCCTGATGTTCTGTGATAACTTGCGGATCGATGGGCTTAGTAAAGCTTGGCCAGCCACATTGTGAATTATATTTATCCGTCGATAAGAATAATGGCTCACCGCTCACAACGTCTACATAGACACCAGGAGCAAATAAATCATCATATTCGTGACTAAAGGCACGTTCAGTACCTGCATCTTGCGTGATATTGTATTGGGCCTTGGTCAAGGTGTTTTTAAGATCACCTTTATCAAACCCATCATAACGCTTCGCGTCTAAGGTTTCAGCAATACTGGTTACAGGTGCAAGCTTAGTGCGTGCGGCACCTTCAGGTTTATCATCAGCGAGGCTTAAATCAACGTGGCAATAACCATTTGGATTTTTGGCCAAATAATCCTGATGGTACATCTCCGCCAAATAGAAGTTATCTAACGCTTCGTTTTCTACCACAATTTTTTGTTCATATTGACCTTGAACACGTTTAAGTGCCGCATCAATCACCGCTTTATCTTCTTTATCAGTGTAGTAGACGCCCGAACGGTACTGTACGCCGCGATCATTGCCCTGCTTGTTTAGGCTGGTTGGGTCAATCACGCGGAAGTAATATTTGAGAATCGTATCAAGATCAGTTTTATCCGCATCGTAAGTGACTTTTACCGCCTCGACATGTCCTGAACCACGAATCACTTGCTCGTAGCTTGGGTTGGCAGTATCGCCATTGGCATAGCCTGATATTGCATCAACAACACCATCGACGCGTTCCATATAGGCTTCAACGCCCCAGAAGCAACCACCTGCCAAATAGATTGAGCGCGTATTAATCGCTTTACCTTTGTCGTTATAGTAAACACCATCTTTTTGCTTAATGGTCTCAATCTTATTATTGTTATCTAAGGCTTGGGCGTTTGCAGGCTTGGCATTACCCGCTTTGAGCTCAGCAAAATTATTATCAGCGTTTTCAGCCAGTGCGTAGGCTTGCTCTGCTGACATGTTACCTTTGACTAAATGGACTAAGTTGCCATTTTTATCCAATATCGCCCAGCTTGGATACACTTGCACGCCAAGCTTATTAATCAGCTCACCCGAAGCATCAGATAACACGGGTAGTTTTGGGTAATCGGCTTGGACACCAGCGTACCAAGTACTGAATTCGCCGTCGGCTTTTTCATTTAAATGGCCGGGGCTTGCAACGGTAACGACATTTAAATCTGCAAATTTAGGATCAGTGCGCCAGGCTTCTGTTTCTTCAAGCGTACCCAAACATAGCGGACACCAGCTTGCCCAAAACTTAACCAAAGTAGGTTTGTTGGGGTCAATAACTGCAGCACCTGTGTCACCCAAGCCTTCCGTTAACTGTGGCAATGCTTGCATTTGCTTGAGCATATCAGAGGGCAACATATCACGTGAACTGGTCACACCACTGTTTTGGCTACTCGCTTTAGTACTGCTACTCGTATTATTGTCCGCACCGCTCATTTGCCCACAAGCAGCCAGTATCCCTGCACTTAAAACAGTCGTTACGCCAAAAGCACTGACGTTCTTTAGCCAGCGTGATGGTGCACGTGATGACTTTGTCGCCAAGTTGTTGCGGTTATGTTCATGACTGTGACTGTCATTATGGTTGTCATTACGATTACGAATATCTTTATGTGGCATGATGGGTCCTTTTTAAGAAGTCTTACGGCCATGGGCTATATAATACCGTTCACAAAAATTAGAGTAGCAAGGAAAAAGAGTGCAAGTGCTACGCACTGTAGATTAAACGAGTTTGACACAGCTAATCGCACTTTTTGGGGTTTGGTATAATAATCACTCATGGTCTTCTTGCGCTATTGATTAGAATAAGTGAGTCGATACTTTAAAGAATATAATTGTGCTGTATGGCTATTGGCTATCATCGAATAATGATGAATCAAAGCACTTGAGGATTAAAAATCTGATCATTCGCTTTTACTATTGAAGCTATATTCTTTATAACGCTTTCTAGATAGCAATATCTTATCTACATTAGAACATCTTAATAGTATACATCGATATTGGAGTTTACTTTAATAGTAAAATAGCGATTGCTACACTTTTTTAACAACAGAGTAAGAGTAGTGACAGAGAAAGGGAGGGTTAACTTGGTTACTAACCCTGAGTATATTTATATGGGGGCATATCTAAGAAAACAAACAATATCATCAATTTAATCAATAAGTTGATGATAAAACTGCGATGGTTGGACGGCCTAATATAAATGAAATATGAGCGTAAACTGTCTTATTAAGAAGTCTTATTAAGCTTTAGCACTCATAAACTGCGCAACATAATCGTCGGCTGGATTGTGACGTAAATCATTGGGTGAACCTGTCTGTACCAAACGACCACCATTTAAAATACTAATACGTTGACCTACTTTAATGGCTTCATCAATATCATGGGTGATAAACACAATGGTTTTATTTAGGCGCTCTTGTAATGCTAGCAGCTGATCTTGTAATTGGGCGCGAATGAGCGGGTCAAGAGCGGAGAACGCTTCATCCATCAGCAAGATTGGATTGTCTGTCGCTAGCGCTCGTGCCAGCCCAACACGCTGCTGCATACCACCTGACAGCTCATCAGGGTAGCTTTGCTCCAAGTTAGATAGCCCTACTTCATTGAGCCAGTACTTTGCAATTTCGTGGCGTTCTTTGACACTCATTTTTCGCACACGCAAACCGTAAGCGACGTTTTGTATCACGGTCATATGCGGCACTAAACCAAAGTGCTGAAACACCATGCTGACCGTTTGCTGGCGGTACTGCTGCAAGCCTTTATCATCAAGCTCTAAAATATTGATAGCAGAGGGTGAGTTTTCAACGTCTGACAGCTTAGTAGTACTCACCCCTGTATTACCTAACGCTGCATTTGTCGCTGTTTCGGCGATGGTTGCAGCCGTTTTCGTTGAGTTGGTATCAATTATTGAGGGATTGGTAGAAGTCTTGGTATTAATGGCTGTGTCGACCCATATCTTGCCGCTAGTGGGATCAATCAAACGATTGATATGACGTATCAATGTTGATTTTCCAGAACCAGACAGCCCCATTATACAATGTAACTCACCGGCCTTAATATTGAGATTAATATCATAAAGCCCGACCGAATAGCCCGTTTGATTCTTTACCGCGATGCTGTCCATACCCTCAGCCAACAATGCCAGTGCAGACTGTGCTTGTTCGTTACTGGCATTATATATCTTACTGATATTCTCTAGCTGGATATGATTCATCGTTGTTCTCTTTATTTTGATTTTTTAAGTTTTATCTATCTGGGTCAATTGATAGCGCACCTGTTCTTTATCATTACCGATGCAAACCATTATTACCCAATCGGGTGCTTTCCTGCGGCGATGGTCTTTTGTCGCGCGCGCTTACCTTGACCAAATGCCTGAGTAATACGGTCAATGATAATCGCTACGATAACAATAGCCGTACCTGCTTGTAAGCCCTGTCCGATATTTAGCGTTTGGATAGATTGCAATACGTCTTCGCCAAGACCAGGTGCGCCAATCATAGAGGCAAGTACCACCATCGCCAGCGACATCATCACAGCTTGATTAATACCTGCCATGATACTGGGTAGCGCCTGTGGTAACTTAATCCACACAAGCAGTTGCAGATGAGTGCTACCAAATGAACGCCCTGCTTCGACCATTTCATGATTGACTTGAGTGATCCCCAGAGTCGTTAGACGAATCAATGGCGGCAATGCATAAATAACTGTCGCAAATAACGCAGGCACTTTACCAATCCCAAATAGCATCAACACAGGAATAAGATACACAAAGCTTGGCATAGTCTGCATCACATCGAGTATCGGCGTGACGATTTTGCGCAGCAGCTGACTACCCGACATGGCAATACCGATAGGAATACCAACCACCACCGTGACCAATACCGAAACGATGAGTAGTGCTAAGGTGTCAATTAATGCGCCCCATAACCCAAAGGCACCAATCAAAAACAGCCCTGCGCCGCATGCCAGCGCAAACCAAATTTTACGTACGCCAAACCAAGCCAATACCGTAACCAACGCAATAATCAACCATGGTGGAATGACGGTTAATAGGCGTTCGATAGGAAGTAGTAGATAAGTGAGCGCCATAGTGCTAATAGTGCGGAATACGTCACCGTAATTTTGCACAACGCTTGCTAAGGCGTTATTAAGTGGGGTTTCAAGAGACCATGAAGGAAAGCTTGAGGATAAACCCAGTTGGTTAGTAGTAGATGCTTTATCAGTCGAGACAGCAGCGCCTGTTAGACTAATACCTAATTTAGCAGCGAGATTGGTGGCCGCTTCATCCGATAACCATGCTTGCCAAACACTGGGGTTGGCACGCAAAAACACCAACGCTTGCTCCTCACCGTTACGCTTACTTTCACTCATCTCTAAGATAGCGCCATTGAGCTCATCAGAGGTAAACTGTACTTTTTTAAATACCGCGGCTAGGGCGTGTCATCAATTAAGCCAAACGACACAAGAAACTAAGTGAATGGCACTA
>NZ_RRYW01000255.1 GCF_014861365.1 Psychrobacter sp. FME6 | reverse complement strand
AAGGACTGCAAACGTCAATTCATTGGCGACCATGCCTTAACTTATCATGGCTGTCACTCTAAAATAGAAGACATCATACGGCTAATGACGGTTAGAGGTTGCGGCGTCAGAGACATAGCCGTTATAGCCTCAGTCAGTATCGGTAAAGTATTGAGCACCATAGGCTCATCTGTTTATAAGATCGCGCCTAAAAAGCGCTACTATGAACGCTTAGAGGTTGATGAGTTTTGGACTTACGTGTATCGCAAGAAACGTAAAGTTTGGCTCATTTACGTTTATGATCGTGCTACTAATGAGATTGTCGCTCATGTTTGGGGCAAACGTGACCTAAAAACGGCTAAGAAGCTAAGAGCACGTTTAAAGCAACTTAAAGTAAGCTATGGCTCTATCA
>NZ_RRYW01000037.1 GCF_014861365.1 Psychrobacter sp. FME6 | reverse complement strand
TGCTTCGGCTGTCACCCTTCTTTTATTACTCCAGCATACTTTTTGATACACCACCAAATATTTAAAACGACAAGCCACAGTAACAAGCCGCGCGTATTTATCGCAATATCAGTTTGGTTAATGAAGGTTGTTAGCTGGCTAGCTTTTATTAATTAATGAGAGGAGTCATCAGCTAATTCAGCCTTATCCTCAACATCAACCCCTTTAATAATTTGAAATTTATCGTTTACCATCTCAGTCAGTAACGGCTCGCCTTTAGCATTGACGCGGAACAAGCCATATTGTGCCGCTTCAAATGACTTGGCATGACCTTCTTGAAAGAAAAAAGCATTGGTCGCCACTTGCACGCTACCGTTACGGATGCGGTAATGAATAGCCAACTCATTGACAGCTAAACTATTAAGGTCATCTCGGCTATTGGTTTTGGCTAAACGCACAAATTGTCCAACATTGTTGCTATCGGTTTTGACGATTACATAGCCGTCACTTGGTTTATAGATTCGAAAATCTGGCTGCAAGCTTTCTAAACTCTCTAAGTTTCTTTCACGCGTTTCGGGTCGCAACGCTGCAAAAACATCAGGCTCTAGCGCATAACTGAGGGTCATATAATCGCCTTGCATAAAGCCGCGCGGATCAACAGGGGCAAGCGCTAATAATACCGTATCGCCAGTGGCAAGATGGGTTTCGTATTTGTTGATATTCATCATCATCAAGCCCAATACCAGCGCCAATCCAAGAAGGGCAATAACAATCATGACTGCCGGTTTTTGTAGCCAATGCATGGTCGGCGATGTTTCTTTAATTAAACGCTTGGTCAGAATTTTATCTTTCATGATAGGCGCTCCTGATGATCGTTGGCGCTCGATTTTATATTTGCAAGATAGCCTTTAATAAGCGTCCAACGCATAAGTAATAGCGCGATACTGATGACCAGCATGGAGACGGATTTGACCAATAAAGACGTATCGAGCTGGTAGTAGTACCAAAAGATATAGCTGACCAACGCCACAATACCAAACCCTAGCAATAGGCGCTGACTATTGGCGACAGCAATGATGATAATTAAACTGGTTGCCAATAAGCCTGAGACGTAAATCGACATAACGCCAAGTATGGCAATAGTGCAACCAACGATAATTCCTGCTGCTGATAGGAAACTGACTTGATAGCGTTTGAGAATTAAAGCAGCACCATAGAGGCTAGCAATAATGAGCAGCCCTTGGGCTAAATAATAGTTGTAGCTGAAAGCCGTACTATAACTGTCAAAGCTATTTCCATATTCAGCCGCGATAAAGTACACAGAAACGCACAACAGCATCAGTGTACTGGCATAGCCAATTGCTTTGATAGGGTCAAAAATGGTCGCTTGCCAGTCGATAGAAACGGACTGTAATAGGCGATAACGTTGTAAATTACTGATAACAACAGTCAGTGCCAACAATCCCAAACTGATCTCAGGCAGATGATAGTAGTTAAGTAAATAAACCACGCAGCCCAAAGCAACCAAGCTACTTAGTATGCGGTAAATAAAGTTCGGCACGATGAAGGTCATACTGCTTTGAAACAATAAAAATAACCATATAGCAAAGGGGTGCTCAATATCACCGCTAATTAATGCGTACGCCACATAGACTTGTCCAGCTACGCTAATCGTAAAGGCTAAGCTGTTTAAAAATATACTACGGCGAAGGTGTTTATTTTTAAATAAGATAAAGCCAGCAATATTTAATACCATGCCCATGACAAAGTTCGCTATCGCACTATCGAGTACGCCAGTATTTTCTAGCAATAAGGTTAAAAAACCGATAAAAAATAGACTGGCGAGAATGCCGCTAAAACCAAAGAATACTTGTATAAACCAAGGGTTATGGTCTTGAGGGTCATTATTAACGGTTTGGTCGGTCTGAGCATCATTATCAATAGCATTTGCATCAATAAGTCCAAGCTGTTGTAGCTGTAAAAGAGTAGTGTCTGGGTGTTTATGGTCTATGTCACCTCTGGCTACCGTACTTGGCACACTGTTTTCGTGATTTAAACGAGCAACCTTACGTAGCCACATCACCGCTGCTGAACTCATTGCAATCAGCAACAGCGCTAAAGTTAGAAGCCCACCCGCATCGAAGTCATCTAATAGCCATTCTCCTACCCAAAACATCACCACGGTAATGATAGAAAATGACAGATAAGTGAGCATCAGCAAATCGATTCGACGTTGATAAAATTGCCAAAGCATAAAGCCGCACCAGCCAAGCCAAGATATAACAGAGATAAGCGTAGCTAAGCGATTGCCACCCTCGAAGACAGGGAAAACCGCTAGATAGGTAATAAAGCAAGTACTGAGTAGACCGACGATATAAGTGCTCCAGTGTAAGCTGGATTTGGTCTGCCTTTTTGTTTTAGGAGGAATAATAGAAGTGAGGTTGGTATGGGTAGTAGCTGCTTGAAGTGTTTGCTTTTCAGTACTGATAACCCAAGTATTGAAGGCGATAAAATTAATCAGTGCTAGAAGCCATACTTGAACAACGTTTTGATAAATATGATTAATAAATGACAAATCTATCAAATCAAGATATAGCATCAGACCAGCATTTATCAGCCCAAGCCACAACAGCCACAGTGCAGGAAAACGCGCGATAACGACCCAAGGCACAATCAATACGGCCCAGCCAAAAAACAGCTGCCAGGTATCAGCGCCCGTCTGATACACCTGCCCAAACAGTGCCAACAAGCTACCGGTAATCACGCTGGCAATGAGCAGTAAAAGCTGCCGGATTAGCTGAAATTTCTGTCTAAAAGAGAGCACAACGTAAAGGGCAATCGTGATAAATAACGCCCCTTCTACCAAAGCAAATTTACCCATTTTGCCTATATTTACCCAGTTATAGGCGATAAAGAAAACTAAGGACAAGACCAGTGCTATCGTGCCAATAATGAGCAAGGCTTTATCAAAAAACGTTAGCCAAGTACGTTTGCTGGGGTAGACTTCTAGGTGAGTTGCTGCCGCCTCGGTATTTTTGAGAGGTAGAATACCTTGGTGCAGTAATTGCTCGATAGTACGCCGTGGTTGGGTCATAGTACCCTCTCATTAAAAACAGTTTAAAGTCTATCTTAGCTGTTTTATGAGAATATGGTGTACTAAAGTTTGTAGGTGCTTACTTAATAAAACTCAATGCGGCTGAGTAGGTGCTCTTGAATTAAATAGGCACAAATATAAGCGCTCGGCCAAGCAACCATAAAGGCATATTTCCATGAGTGAAATAGGGTGATAAAAAACCCATCGACAAAACCGACGTTTATCAACAGCAAGGCCGTTGAAATAATCGTGGACATCAGTAGCGCCATTAAAAAGGTGAAAATCAACCGGTAATATTTGCGCCGTGTGCGTATTCTGATGACGGGAAATTGAGCCATAACGTTAAGTCGTCCTGCATGATGAGGGCTACGTCTTAATCATAAAAACGTAATTTTTCGAGAGAAGAGATGATGAAGTAAAGCATTGCGAGTGCTTGGCGGCGACTATGATATCGCGTGACGACGGCTAGGTAAAATGGTTATTATCAATCATCAAGTTCTCATTATTATATTGCGATCATTATCTGTTTTAATGGTTAGATTGTATAAGGATTTACTTGATAACCTTTAACGCTCTTTTAAAAAATTATAAGGATAAAAAATGTCTACGGAACAACGAAACGCTAAGCAAAAAATATTAGGCATCATCGGTGGCATGAGCTGGGAGAGTACCGAAAGCTATTATCGGCTGATTAATGAAGGTATTAAGTCGGAGCTTGGCAACTTGCATTCAGCAGACCTGCTTATTCATAGCGTAGATTTTGCACCAATTGGTGAGTTACAAGCGCAAGGGGCGTGGGAGGAAATGGGCGAAATATTAGCCAATAGCGGCAAACGCTTGCAGGCGGCTGGTGCGCAAGGGTTGTTAATTGCGACCAATACCATGCATAAAGTCGTCGATGAGGTGCAGGCAGCGACTGGTTTGCCGATTATACATATCGCCGATGCAACGGCTAAAGCTATTAAAAATAAAGGCTTAACTCGTGTTGCGCTACTAGGCACACAGTTCACCATGACGCAGGATTTTTATAAGCAACGCCTCATTGATGCTGGCTTGCAAGTGTTCATTCCAGATGCGGATGCACGCGAAGAGGTGCATCGGGTAATCTACGATGAGCTATGCCAAGGACAATTACTCGATAGCTCACGGCAGTATTATCGCCAAGTGATTGAGGATTTAGCTGAGCAAGGATGCGAGGGCGTGATACTAGGATGTACCGAGATTGGATTGCTTATTAAGCAAGCAGACAGCCCAATCCCAGTATTCGATACTACGGCTATTCATGCAGCAGCGGCAGTGGATTTTTTATTGGGTAATGCAAACTTTTAATATTTCATCAACCCACTTTCAGCTTGTGAATCCTCTACACTGATTGACAAAAGCCGCCTCGTTGAACTTCTATTATATGAACCACGCTATCCTCATTTATTCTTTCTTATCATACGGTATCTATGAAGGCGTCTCTTAAGTCGCCTATGCAACCTTGTGATACGGCGCAAAGGTAAGCGCTTCCATACAGTCGTTGGGATAATATCTCGGAACGAGGCATTGGTGCCTGTATGCGCGCGAAACTCTTCAGACCTTTGGGAAGCCTCTTCTGCCGGTAAAATACTGCCCTTACGCCATCCGCCGTGCAGATACAGTCCTACCCCCATCAGGGCAGTCGCCACCATGCCTGCTGGGAACGACAGCCAAAGCGCATCGTCGCCAAGCATGGGATAAAGCCCAAAAGCAAACCCAAGACGCACTGGGTACATCGAAATAATCATCACGATTAGCGGCCAAACCACATAGCCATTCGCCCGCATTGTGCCGAACAAAACCTGCGCTATCCCAAAAAAGATAAAACCCCATGTCGCCATTATCTGAATATGCCGCCCAATTGGCAACGCTTGGCTGTCACTGCCAAGAAACAGAGCTAAAAAGGTTTCATCAAAAATGGTGAGCAACACGATGACAGCGCCTGTCAATACTAGGTTAAAAGTGAGCCCCCAGCGTGTGATTCCTGCAACCCTGTGCCATTTGTTAGCACCAATATTCTGTGCAACCATCGCACTCGCCGCGGCACTTAACGCCATCGCAGGCATTTGCACGTATGTCCAAAGCTGCTGGGTCGCACTATAAGCGGCTGTCGTCTGCACCCCTTCACGGTTTATCAGAGATAGCATCGTCAACGCGGCCGAAGAGATGACGATCATTTGAATGCCCATCGGCAAACCTTTCGAGAACATCGACTTCAAGATTTCTGGGTCGGCGCGCAAAAAGCGCAGCTCAGGCATACGAAGCGCCAGCACAGAGCCACGCAGATACATGGTGATGAGCATGCCAATAAGCGCTAGTGTATTGGCGACGGCGGTTGCGAAGGCCGAGCCAAATATACCCCATTCGGGAAATGGGCCTAGACCCAAAATAAGCGTCGGTGTCAAAATCAAGTCAATAACGACCGACATAGCTATGAACCAAAGGGGTGTTGTAGAATCGCCTGCCCCACGTAGTGCCATCATTATCAGCGTAAACGTTAATGTGACCGGCATCGCAACGAAAATCATCCGCATATAAGTCAGTGCAAGGCTTGCAGCACTTGCCGGCGTGCCAAGCATATCAAGTAGCACCGGTGCAAATATCCACCCTCCTGCCGACACCAATACGCTGATCGGAATAATGCTCCCTAGCGCTGTTCCCATGGTTTTTTTGACCATGGATTCGTTGCGACGACCCATTGCCTGACCAATCAAAATAGTAGACGCCATACCGAAGCCAAAAACGAAAGAGATCAATATAAACATTAAGATATTGCCGTTCGCCGTCGCTGCCAACGCTTCTTCACCTAGAGACCGACCGACCCAGACGGCATTGATCGAGCCGTTTAACGACTGTAGTGCCGATGATCCAAGTGTTGGCAATGCAAACAGCAGCATCGTCTTGGCAATCGACCCTTCGGTGAGGTCGCGCTGTTTACCAGTGGAGGTATTTGTTTTACTCAATGTTCATCCCTTTGCGCCAGACATTTAATTCGGGGGCTTATAATTAGCGCTAATAATTAGAGCTAATGAAACAAAAATATCTATCATAAACCAGAAAGGGTGTGCCGTCTTTATTAGAGCTGTAACCCTTCGGCATGCTTTATGATTATTTGTATAGCCGTTTTTAGAGAACAGCCATAAACTTTAATGGACAAGCGAGTTGCTTTTATGGCTCAGTTTTAAAAAGAGTTTGTGCTAGGATAATAATCTTTAATTTATTCTGACTAGGGCTCGCCCTAATATTAAAAAGGATGTTTCGATGCTGCTAAAACGCCTAGGCCTTGCTACTCTGCTAAGTTTTTCAATCGTAGGTTGTACGACTGCGCCCAATACCTTCGCGGTAAATACCACCCAAAAATTAGTTCAGTATGAGCGCAATAAGTCTGATTTAGCAGTCAAAGCAATGACATTAAGCTCTGGCGATAAAATGGTCTACGCTGAAAATGGCAATATAAACGCTGAGCCTTTATTACTCATTCATGGCTTCGGCGGCAATAAAGACAACTTCACCCGCATCGCAAGACAGCTAGGCGACTATCATTTGATCATTCCTGATTTGTTAGGTTTTGGCGACTCTAGTAAGCCGATGACGGCAGACTATCAATCAGAGGCGCAAGCGACACGCTTACATGAGCTATTACAAGCGAAGGGATTAGCAGAAAGTATCCATGTCGGTGGCAATTCGATGGGCGGCGCTATCAGTGCTGCGTACGCAGCAAAGTACCCAAAAGATGTCAAAAGCCTATGGTTGATCGATAGCGCGGGGTTTTGGTCAGCAGGTCTCCCTAAATCGCTAGAAAACGCAACGCTAGAGGATAACCCGCTGTTGGTGGATAATAAGCAGGATTTTTATAAGATGTATGATTTTGTCATGACCAAGCCGCCTTATATCCCTAAGTCAGTAAAAGCTGTCTTTGCCCAAGAACGTATCGCCAATAAAGCGCTAGAATCTAACATACTAGAGCAAATCGTCACCGATAGTGTCGAGGAGCGCGCCACAACCATCGCTCAATATGACATTCCAACGCTGGTCGTTTGGGGCGAAAAGGATCAAGTAATCAAACCTGAAACGGTCACGCTGATAAAACAAATAATCCCGCAAGCGCAAGTGATTACGATGAAGGATGTCGGCCATGTTCCGATGATTGAAGCAGTAAAAGAAACCGCTAACGATTATAAGAAGTTTCGAGAACCCCTTAAATAGAGTCAGATGATAGCTCTGTTACTAGGCGCTCTAGCAATTCAAGCGTGCTTTCTTGTCTCACCAAAGCCACGCCTTGTCCTGCCCATAAAGACTGATGTTCCGCATCAAGATTGCGCTTTGCATCAGCACGCAAGTTTTTGGTCATCACATTCAATTGTGGGTAGGGCGGTAGCTCATGAGCGCTCTCGTATTGAGCAAAGTCGCACAGATAATCATTCAATAAACCGCGAGCTTGTTTGCCCGAAAATAGACGCGTTAATCGCGTCTCCGAACTGCGCTTGCCAAGGCCAGCATCAATTAACGCTTGCTTATAGATGTCGTTAATCCCGCATTTATCGGTGGTCAAAAACGCCGTCCCTATTTGCGCCAGCTCAGCGCCAGCCGTTTGCACCGCCTTAATCGCTTGCCCTGTCATAATACCGCCAGCGGCTATTAACGGAATATCAGTACAGGCGCGAGTTTGACTAATCAGCGTCAATAATCCTAGTGGATCATTTGAGCTTTGTTGCAACCAACCACCGCGATGTCCACCAGCTTCTGCGCCTTGAATACAGACAGCATCTGCGCCAATCTCTGCCCATTGTTTTGCCTCGTCAGGATGATTTGCCGTTCCGATGACGCGCGTGCCTAAACTCTGTAAACACTGAACTTGCTCGACGCTAATAATGCCAAAGGTGAAACTCGCCACCGGAACGGGATTGTCATAAAGGACCTGTAGTTGCTCAGAGAAGTTGAGCGCAGGACGTTCAGGTAACGCCATGTCTAGGTTATTTTTTTCATAATAATCGCTTAACCAATCAGGAATCTCGCTATCCAAGGTATTAGAATCGTGCTCGGATAACACCATCAAATTGATCATAAAAGGACGATCAGTCAGTGATTTAAGGGTGTTGATTTGCTCGTTTAAAATATCTGGCGCCGTCGTACCACCGCCTAGTGACCCCAGTCCACCAAAGTTACTTACAGCCGCTGCCAGCTCAGGTGTGGTGGCTCCTGCCATCGGTGCTTGAACGATAGGATGGGTTAAATTCAGGGTTTTAAGTAAGGTCATGACGAGCGTCCTTTTTGTTTTATACTATTCTCAAAAATACGATTAGCGGTGTCAAACTCGCTTAGCCTACTCAATGTAGCACTTGCAATCATTTTCCTTGCTACTCTGATTTTTGAGAACAGTGTTATTAGAAAATTTACCTAACTTACTTTACCAAAGCTGAACGCCGTGCGTGTTAGAGAATGTTTATTTAGTTATGCGATAAAGGAAATAGGTTTGGAGTACAAAGGTAATCTTTTTAAGGTTAATAGCTTATCTTCAAACGAAAAATAGGTCAGATCCTAAACTATCAAAAGATAATTAAGAAAACTGACCCATTTATTTCAACTTATTGCTTAGCTTAAGTGTTTAGTTCAACTGCAACGAGCCTTTGGCATTCATCAACAGCTCGACCACATCATCGCCACTAATCACAGGGAAGCGCTTATCAATCGCAGATTCTTCAACGCCATTGTGTTTCATACACGCACCGCAAACCAATACTTGGCCGCCATTTGCGATAAAGGCTTCTAGCAATTCGCCTGCAGGCTCAAATGGCGCGCCAATATTGACGTCATCTAAAGCGTTTGGTAATGCCAAATGCACTGCGTCTACCATCAAAATCACTGAAGCAGAGTGCCCTTTCTTCAAGGCAATTCCCGCCATAGTAAAAGCCAAGGTAATTTTGTTAGGATTTGAATCACTATTATCAAACAGTGTGCCTACATAATCAGTGCGATAATCCGTGTTATTAGCCATCTTATTTTCCTTATTCAGTTTAATGAAAACTCACTACTATCCTAACATTTAATATACTTATTTATATAATGTATTGTTAGTAAATAGTAGCTATAAGGTTACTTGGTTGTGAAGAGCTGGTTGTGAAGAGCTGGTTGTGAAGAGCTGGTTGTGAAGAGCTGGTTGTGAAGAGCTGGTTGTGAAGAGCTGGTTGTGAAGAGCTGGTTGTGAAGAGCTGGTTGTGAATCGCTGCTTGTAATTTATAAGTATTTTTGAATAATTGGCTTTAAGCTTGCGGCGGCCACGGTCGGTCAGCATCACTCACGATCCATTCTTTTACATAGCCGCTTGGTGGTAGTTCCCAATCAGATTGATCCAACGCGGCCAATATACGAGAGGTCTCAATGACTTTACCGCCTTCGGTGACGCCAGTACGCAGTAGGGCAGACGAGCAAGGTTTGCCCTTGACCCACATTGATTGTTCAATATATATCCAGCGCTCATCAAAGGCGACGATTTTAGTTTTCATAGTGACTTTTTCAAAAGCGCGAATCCGCCTACGATATTGAATAGTACTGCCAGCGACCACCAAACCCCAACGCTGTTTTAGCAGCTGTTTGCCAAGTCCGCTACGTACTGCAAAGTCGGTACGCCCCATGTCATAAAGTGTGAACACGCGACCATTATTCATCTCTAAAAAATTATCAATATCAGACAGTCGGCAGCGAAAGCTAATCTCGCTGGTATCTTTAAACGTTAAGGTGTTGCCTTTTTTTACTTGTAGCGCGGCGCGAGCGATGGTGCTGGCATAACGAATAAATGGATACATAGAACAATCTCATCAGTTTTAAAAGGTAAGAGTAAAGTAGATTAAGTTATTATTTATTAGGTAACACACCAATAGACTCAAAATAAGCACTGACGGTTTCAGGTATCCAATTAATATCAAATCTGGATTTTTTATAAAGATGAGGTGACTTGTCTTTATCGGAGCGATAACGAATAAAGCCCACATGACCACCATGCTCAGTGTCTAAAATAGTGATACTGTCAGACACATCGTTTGGTGTGGCGGTAAAACCAAGGAAGGGATCGTCTTTGGCGCTAATCAATAATAAAGGCTTGGTCACTTTTATCAAATAAGGCAGGGCTGATGAAGCCTGATAGTAATGATTGTTAGAGCGGTAGCCGTGACGCGGCGCGGTAAAGATATCATCAAAATCACTGATACGATTGACCGACTTGATCGAGTCGATCTCCTCTTTAGTGATGTCATTGGCTAAGGCTTTTTTGATAATGGGGTTGAGTAAGTAAGGAGTATAAATACGATGGCTCAAAAATCCGTGCATACTAAGCGCCGCCGATGACATATCAACGGGCGCAGAAATCACAGCCGCGCCTTGGCAGATTGCGTCGTCACCATATTCGCCCATATATTTTGCCAAGGCATTACCACCTAGTGATACCCCAGCCGCATAGATATGGGCAAAGCTTTCGCGCAGGTTTTCAAGCATATGGTGCAACTCGCCGGTGTCCCCTGCGTTATAAAAGACGCGACCGCTCGCAGGAATACCGCCACAGCTGCGAAAGTGCGCCACCACAAAATGCCAACCTTGCGCGTGCATCTGATAGGCCAAAGCACGGGCATAATGACTGTCGCTACTGCCTTCCATACCGTGAAACAGGACGATCAACGGCGTTTGCTCAAGTTCACCGTTTTCTGCAGCTTCAATCGGATGGGCGTCATAAAAGTCATAAGCAATATCACTTTCATCTAACGAATCTTTTTCGACCACGCGGCGATAAGTCGGGGTTTTGGGTGCAAAAAACTTGGGCAGGATACTTTGCAAATGCGGATTGGTTAGCCAAAATGGCGGTTTAAAAGGAGCAGGCGTGAATGGTTTTGTCGATTTTGAGGTTGGCATATATGAATCTTATTTTATGTTTATTAAAATCGTTGTGAATAATCAGAGCTTTATCATACCGACGCTTATAGCCAAAACCAATAAGATTTAGTGAACGCTCAGTGAACGCATGGTTACTCAAACGTATTTATGAGTTACGGCGACTCTAACACCCGACCATCCATCGCCAGACGCTCTTTTAAATCCTCAATATCCACTTCAGCGAGCGTCACACTCAATGTCACTTGTTTACTATAAGCGACATCATCGATACTGCCGTTTAGGCTATCAACGATGTAACGACATTGGGCTTCGGTAGCAAACTCTGCCAATATCTGTACTTGCGCCATCGGCACGTAAGGTAGCAGTATCATCTCATCAACCGCCGCTTGCGCCGAGCCTGCATAAGCACGGGTCAAGCCGCCAGCGCCCAGTTTAATTCCGCCAAAATAACGCACGACGATGATAATCACGTTGCCGATAGACTTGTGCTGCAACACATTTAATATCGGACGACCCGCCGTACCATTTGGCTCACCATCGTCGTCAAAGCCGGCACTGGTGGTGTTATTAGGGTCGCCAATGATATATGCCCAGCAGTGATGACGGGCATCGGCGTATTGCTCACGTAGCTGTTCCACGTGAAACATTGCGTCTTCACGTGAATTAACTGGATAAGCGTAGGCAATAAACTCGGATTTCTTAATTTCTAAACGAGCAGTAACAGCACGTTTTAGCGTTTGATAGCTCATATTTCATCAGGTCTAGGTTGGATATGGTAAACTTGTCTAACTTTCATTGTCTGCCGTATTTGGCGCAGTGTTCATTTAATTTTTTATTATAGTACCACTTCTAATCATTTAAGGTAGCGAACAAGCGGCGTATGAGTATTTGTGTCGTTGGCTTAATGTAGAGTAGGTGCTATAAAACGGATGGTAGTTAAGCGTATGCGTTTAGATAAATTCATTAGTAAATCCACTGAGCTGTCGCGTAAAGAATCAAAAAAGATTCTACACGCGGGTGAGGTAACGGTAAACGATCAGGTCATCAAAGACCCAGGTGTACATGTCGATATCGCCAACGACGATGTGATGTGGGTAGGCGAGCCATTGTCGGTTGCCACCGGTAACCGCTATATCTTACTGCACAAACCTGAAGGCTTTGAATGCACGCTTAAAGCCAAAGAATACCCAATCGTCACAGAGCTGATAGCGGTACCAGAGCTTGGTAGCTTACGCATTGCTGGGCGACTTGATGTCGATACCACTGGCGCACTACTGATCAGTGATGATGGCAAATGGTTGCACCGCGTTACTAGCCCTAAGCATGAGCATGCCAAAATCTATGAGTTAACCCTAGCAGATGCCATGGATAGTGAGGCGCAAGCCAATGCAGTCAAAGAAGTGGCTGAAGGTATTTTGTTAGAAGGCGATCATGAAGAAACCAAACCTGCGACCCTTGAGTTCATTGATGAAACACATGCGCGTCTGACCCTTGAACAAGGTAAATACCATCAAGTCAAACGTATGATGGGCTATTTTGGCAACAAGGTAATCGAGCTACATCGCGCCAGTATTGGTCATATCGATTTAGAGGGTTTGGAGAAAGGCGACAGCCGTTTCTTAACCCCTCAAGAAGTCGAACAATTTTAAATTCTATCGATTAAGCTTTAAAATAAGCCCATAGACTGTTTTGCTAACATCAGCAGCCACTTAAACGTGCGCTGCTTTTTTTATGCTGTTTAACATCGTTATTTCTGTCAGTCATTGTGCTCAATTAATTTTAGCAACTTGCTGTGTTGCCTGTCTCTTAAAGCTGGGTAGCAATTTTGCAAAATTAGCCGTCAAATCTCTATCCCATCCTCATAAAAATCCTCCGATATGCTACAGTCCTTGTAACTTTTTAATCTACTTTTTTGCATAATGTAATTAGCCGCTATTAAATGCTTTTATTAAAAACCTGATAGGACAGACTCTGTGAAAAAACCTGTATTTAAATTTGCCAGTCTCATCACCGCCATATTATTCGCTACGACGGCTTGCGCTCAACCTACGGCAACATCGTCATCGTCTAGCAATGCACAAAATAACAATGCTCAAAGTGCTCAAACCACTGGAAAAATAAGCCCTGAAATTGACAGTCGTTTGCGTGCGATATTGACTCAGGCGGGTATTAAGACAGAAATTACCTCTATGGTGCCTTCACAGTTGCCAAACATGTATCAAATCAATCTTGCGGGTCAGCCGCCATTACATATGACAGCGGATGGTAAGTATGTCATACAAGGTGAGCTACAAAAGAACCCGAGCAAACGTATGGTTAATGAAACGCCAGTACGTAGTAATAACGCGCAGGCAGGTACTTCAGTCAATAAAAAAACCAAAACTGATCTGTTAGCCAATATGGGTGCGCTGAAAAACATGAGCACTAAAACACCGTTCTTTTATACCGCAGTACCGGGGGTCATTTGGGGTGCGACGTTAGAGGGTGTGCCGTTCTTGTTATCAGATGACGCGCAATACATCACCGATGGCGAGATATCTGTTATCGAAAACGGTCAGTTCACAGGACTCGATGAGGACTTTGAAAAGCGCAAAAACCAGTCAGTGTTCGCTGAATTAGACGAATCGCAATTGATTACTTATCCAGCGACCAGTCCTGAGAGAGCAGTCATTTATGTGGCTAACGATGTGAACTGTCCTTACTGTCGCCTACTGCATGAGCAGCTACCGATGCTTAACGCTAAAGGGGTAACGGTGAAAACCATTGGTTATCCAATATATGAAGAGTCGCCGGAGCAAATGCGCGCTATTTGGTGTCAAGGTGACGAAGACAGCCGCCGAAAAGCCTTTGATAAGGCGATGTTAAAAGGTGAGATGACGCCTGCGCCAGCAAGCTGCACTGTTAATCATATAACGTCTAATCGTGAAAAGTCGGCAGGGCTTGCGGTGATGGCAACGCCTGCTATTTATCGTGAAGATGGCGTGCTTTACCAAGCAAGTTTTGAGAGTCCTGAATTCTTAGAGTTTTTGGGAGTAGACTAGGTCATATCAAATTTGTGATATAGAACACTGAGTAACAGTGACACCTAAAAAAACCGCCTCATGAATATCACTCATGAGGCGGTTTTTGTTTTATTTGGATAGCCGTTTATGGCAGTACAACATCAACGATTTTCCAGTTAATTAAGCCCTCGCGCTGCATTTCTATGGTAAGCGGATAGCCTTTGACCTGACCGCTGATATTGAAACAATTGATGCCGCAATAACTCAGTTTTGGTTTGTCACTATCTGTGCCTTGCGCCACTTGCTGCTCGAGCTCAGCCGCCTGCTTGTCCATAATTTGCTGCATTTGGTTTTTGACCACTGCATTGACGTCACCGCGCTGAATGATTAAGTTTTGAATCAGATTTTTCAAATCAACTTGATTGCTGGCAATTGCCCATGCTGCTGCCAACTCTTTGGTTGCGGTGTTGGCTTGACCTTGGGTGTTGATAAGCTTTTCGATATTTTGCGGCGTGATTGCGCCATCGACTGCCTGTATGATAAAACCGTTTGCCGCCTCATTTAATGCCGCGCCGCCCAATTCTGCAACCAGTGGATATTTGGTCATGGTCAGTGCAAACTGGCTGGTTAATTGATTTTGCACACTGGGTCGTACTTGTTCGTAATCGATAGCAGCGGCGATAGCAGCGCCATCTTTGGCATCATAGGCATTTTTAAGCTGATAAGCGCTGTAATAAGGGGAGCCTGCAAAGATTGCAACTGC
The DNA here is from genome assembly GCF_014861365.1 of Psychrobacter sp. FME6. Lineage (GTDB taxonomy): Bacteria > Pseudomonadota > Gammaproteobacteria > Pseudomonadales > Moraxellaceae > Psychrobacter. The sequence goes on along the minus strand of NZ_RRYW01000037.1, from coordinate 15,699 downwards.
AATCACGATCAATAAAACAATCAGTTTTTTCATAAAGATAAATGCCTTTACTGTATTTGTTCGCTATATAGTCAATTCCATATAAATGGCTACACAGACTACGTTTATTATGTTTGTAAGTTGTATTGGTTAAAAGGTGGCTAGCAGGATGGCTAGGGCGATAAATACTAACACGGCCTAATATGATAAATATATAAATATGCTCATTGATGACACGCACTGAGGTTTATTGTGAAGATTTAAGCCTTGCATAATCAACCCGCAATAAGGTGGATAATGGCAAATCGAGTATAAATGATACGTGAGTTGGATTAACGAGGCTGATAACATCGTGACTCTATACCAGTAGCATGTGGCTACTAACGTATCGATTTTATTTCAAACGGGCTATATATTGCAAAGTTTTTGAACGTCGAGTTATTATTTCAATCATTTTTTAACCTGACTATCCCAGTCAGTAATATCCCCTGCTAAAAGCTTGATAAATTAACCCATCATCTCCATAAATAGCGCAAACTTTTAATAATTGATTTGGTTAAACAGCATCCCGCCGTATTTGCTCGTCCGTTCAACCCGTATTTTTACATCGTTAATAGAGCGGCTATGTTTCATGTGAAACAACTGCTCGCGATTGAGTATAAAAAATGCGTGTGAGCGTTGACGACAGGGTCGATAGACTTATGGGCTAATGGTACTGTGACGACAATAGGAGAGACGATGAGTAAGCGCGATTTTTATGAGGTATTAGGCGTCAGCAAAACAGCAGACAACAAAGAAGTGAAGCGAGCCTACCGCAAGCTGGCGATGAAATACCATCCAGATCGTAATTCTGATGACCCTGATGCCGAAGATAAATTCAAAGAAGCATCCATGGCTTATGAGGTGCTAAGCGACGAAGAAAAACGCTCAGCCTACGATCGTATGGGTCATGCTGCTTTCGAAAATGGCATGGGCGGTGGCGGCGGCTTCGGCGGAGCAGGTGGCGGCAACTTCCAAGATATCTTTGGTGATATCTTTGGCAACTTCGGCGATATCTTTGGTCAATCACGTGGTGGCGGCGGTGGACGCTCGCGCCGTGGTTCAGACTTACGTTATGTGATTGAGCTAACCTTAGAAGAAGCGGTACGCGGCTGCAAAAAAGAGATCAGTTTCACCGCCCCTGCGCCTTGTGACACTTGTGATGGCAAGGGTGCAAAAAACGCCTCGGACGTCGTGACTTGTCAGATGTGTCATGGTCAAGGCCAAGTCCGCATACAGCAAGGCTTCTTTGCCGTTCAGCAAGCCTGCCCACAGTGCGGTGGTAGTGGTAAGCAAATTAAAAACCCTTGTCCTGACTGTCATGGTAATGGGGTCAAAGACAAATCTCGTAACCTAGAGGTTTCTATCCCAGCGGGCGTTGATGATGGCGACCGTGTGCGTCTATCTGGTGAAGGTGAAGCAGGTGGAGCAGGAGTGCAAAACGGCGACTTGTATGTCGAAGTGCGCGTCAAGCCGCATAAGGTCTTTACCCGTCAAGGTGCGGATCTCTACATGGATGTGCCCGTGAGCATTACCGATGCCGCGCTTGGTAAAGAAGTGCAGATACCGACCTTAGATGGCAAAGTCAAAATCAAGGTGGCTGAAGGTACACAAAGTGGTAAACTACTGCGCGTGCGCGGCAAAGGCGTGACGCCCGTACGTACCACGATGAAAGGTGATTTAATCTGCCGTGTGGTCATCGAAACGCCAGTCAACCTCAATCGTGAGCAAAAAGACTTGCTGCGTCAGTTCCAAGATACGCTTGATGGCGACAGTAAGCATCAGCAGTCACCGCATAAAAAATCATTCTTTGAAAAGATTGGTGACTTGTTCGACTGATAGATTGCTTTGGTTAAAGTATTCAATTGTTTTAAGCCCGATAGTTTCACGTGAAACTATCGGGCTTTTTATTATCAGTATTTTTACTGGTGATGTTTGGTTGTTAAATGCATAAAAAAACATTCAGCGAGGATATTTGCTAAACTGACAATAATCATGATTAAAAACTAATTTCGCTAAAAACAATCTTATTAAAATAAAGTGTTTAGGATAAAGGTATGAGCCAACAAACAAATAAACAAGCCATGAATAATACGAATAAAGAAGCCATTAAAATCGGTGTCATCGGTGCCGGCGGTCGTATGGGTCGTATGCTTATCGAAGCGGTACAAGACAACCCCCAAACGACTCTAAATGCTGCGATTGAGCGCCAAGGCTCAAGCCTCGTTGGGGCTGATGCTGGGGAAGTGGCAGCGATAGGTTGTTTAGAGGTGCAGATAGTGGATGACCTACAATCCGTCATTAACGACATCGATGTGTTAATTGACTTTAGCTTGCCAGATGCTACTGAACAAAACATGCAAGTTTGTGCCGAGCATGACGTCGCGATGGTGATTGGAACGACGGGCTTCAATGAACAGCAAGAAAGAGTACTGCATGATGCGAGTAAAAAAATCGCTATCGTCTATGCCGGTAACTATTCAACAGGCGTTAACCTGTCTCTAAAATTGTTAGAAACGGCAGCCAAAGCTTTTGGTACTGATGCCGATGTAGAAGTGATCGAGGCACACCATAAACACAAAATCGATGCACCATCGGGTACGGCGTTTATGATGGCAGAAGCAGTGGCAAATGCGCGTGGGCAAAACCTCAAAGACGTCGCCGTTTATGGGCGCGAAGGACAAACAGGCGAGCGCGAATCAGGTACCATCGGCATTCATGCGATTCGTGGTGGTGAGATTGTCGGCGATCATACCGTGATGTTTATCGCTGATGGCGAAGTGGTTGAGATTACCCATCGCGCGCGGGCACGGATGACCTTTGCTGCGGGCGCTGTGCGTGCCACCACTTGGGTAGTACAGCAAAAAGCAGGGCAATATAATATGCAAGATGTATTGGGATTAAATGAGTAAATAAATGAGTGAATAAGCCAAGTGTTATGGTGTGATGATTATTGACTATCATAAGAGGTATAGCGTGAAACAACAGCGATATAGCAAAAAATTGAGCGTTATTAATGTATATAATCGCGCTCGCCATCGGCGGCCAACAAAACTAAAACGGCTACTTGGTTCAGCGCCCTTGGTCATCATATCGTCATTAGCGCTGGCCCCGATGGTCGCCCAAGCCGCCACTTATCAAACTTACGTCATCGACACTTATGGCGGGGATGCATTATTACCCACTGTTCGTCAGCAGCTAAATAACAGCCAAGATGGAGGAAGCGTTGCCACTTATCAAGATAAATTGGTTTTGCAAACCACAGAGGCCAATTATCAGGCAGTGCGGCAATTACTCACACAAATTGATACTCAGCCCCAAGCAGTAACGGTCGCGGTTCGTGTGGGAAATACTGACAATCGCCAAAGCAATATTCAGCAAGGGCGGGTGATTATTAGTAATCGAGGTATTCAAGGTACAGGTGTCATTAATCAGCGTAATAGCCAGCAGCAGAATAGCAGTCTGTATCAAGTGCAAACGCTGTCTGGCAGTGCGGCCAGCATCAGTACGGGCACACTTTATTCGTTAACTCAGAATTACGCTGCCAATACTTATCCAAGCAATCATCGCCCAGTAGGGCAGATTATTATTCAGCAACAAGTACTATTGCCAACGACTCAGGGTGTGGCAGTCACACCAAGGCTGCTACCGAATGGGCAAGTCGAAGTTAAACTCTCGCAAGTAGAAGAAAAATTAACGCGTTCTAACTCATCACATAATCAAAACCCTGCTATCAAAAGCCAAAAACTTAATAGCACCATTATCGTACCACGCGGACAGTGGGTAACGATCGGACAAATCTCTCAAAATAGCCAACACCAAGATTCAAGTTATGCTGGTAATCATCAAATCAATAGTAGTAATGACGCGCCCATTCAGCTGTTGGTTCAATAGCTGTTTATTCTTTATTTAAAAACGTTTAAGCATAAAAAAGCGCGGTGTTATAAATAGCACCGCGCTTTTTCTTATCATATAGTCGGTTCAATATAAAAGAGATACAGCGGGGCTGGAATAAATTTTTTGTAGCCTCTGTCGGCGTAGGCACAGCAAGCAAGAAAAATTTGTACCAGTCACGCAGCATAGTATCGTGTATCTATTTTATTCAGTATCAGCCATAGTTATAGCTGATAAACCTAGCAAATACTAATCGATATACACTACCTCTAACGGTGGGAAGCCATTAAACTCAACAGATGAGTAAGAATTGGTATAAGCACCTGTCGCCAACCAATAAACTTTATCACCAATCTCAAGCTCTTGAGGCATCTGATAGCCCGCTTCTTCATACATGATATCTGCTGAATCGCAGGTTGGCCCTGCCAGCACTACCGTACCAGCTGACGTTGAGGTTTCCATTTTAGGCGTATAAACGGGATATTTAATCGCCTCACCCAAGGTTTCGATTAAGCCTTGGAACAGTCCCACATCGGTATAAACCCAGCGTGTTGTTTCATCCTGCGCCTTACGTGAAATCAGCACCACCTCACTGACTAACACCCCAGAACTTGCCACCAAAGAGCGTCCAGGCTCCAAGATAATCTCTGGCATATCATCTATACCATAACTGTCCACTAAATACTGTTTTACGGATTCGGCGTAGTCTTGTATGGTATTGACCTGATTTAAGTACCTAGCAGGGAAGCCGCCCCCTAAATTTATCATTTGTAGCTTAATATTTTGCTGATTTAAAAGCTGTTCAAAGATGTCTTTGACCATCAACAAAGCGTCATTCCAGACAGTGACTGATTTTTGCTGACTACCCACATGGAATGAGACGCCATAAGGTACTAAACCTAGCTCGCGCGCTTGGGTCAATAACTCGACGGCCATATCAGGGTGGCAACCAAACTTGCGTGACAATGGCCATTCCGCAGTGTCTGAACCTTCTACCAAAATACGCACGAAAACATTGGATCCAGGAGCGTGCTCAGCGATATTTTTTAAATCTGCTTCTGAGTCGGTGGCATATAGGCGCACGCCTTTGTTATAGGCGTACTTAACGTGTTGCGCCTTTTTAATGGTATTACCATACGAGATACGACTGGTATCGACGCCGCAGTCCAGCACTCGGTCCAGCTCATAGATTGAGGCACAATCAAAGTTTGAACCCAACTCTGCTAATAGCTTAATGACTTCTACTGCCGGACTGGCTTTCATCGCATAATGGACCTTCGCATCAGGAAATAAACCGACCATTTCATTGAATTTGAGTTTGATACGATTCAGGTCTACTACTAAAAATGGCGTTTCGCGTCCTTCAGCGACTTTGGTGAATTTCTGCCACGCAGCGGGGTCAAAATACTGCTCAATTTTGATCATGGTCATGATGGAAAACCTTTAATAAAGAAAGCGTAGAGCAGAGAAAAAAGCCAACATCGCATCATATAGTAAGTTCAATATAAAAGCGGCACAGCGGGACTGGTATACATTTTTTGCAGCCTCTGTCAGCGTAGACACAGCAAGCAAGAAAAATTTATACCAGTCCCGCGTCATATCATAACGTATCTTTTTTATTTAGAACCAACTATAGCGCATAACAAAGCCATCAGACTTTAACCCATATCATAAGTAACTTATGTGCCGTTTAAATGATGTAAAAAGTAGCTTATATGATAAATCTTACCTCTTAAGAGTTGGTTGGCTGTGGCTGTTTATCTGCTGATGGCTCACCTTGTTTTTCACGTATTTTTATAACTTTACGCACCTTGTCGCGCGCACGAGTCTGTTTTAGACGTGATAAATAATCGACGAATATCACGCCATTTAGATGATCCATTTCGTGTTGGATACAGACTGCAAGTAAGCCTTCTACTTCTTCGTCAATTTTTTCGCCGTTCTCATCTAAGGCTTCGATACGCACTTTATTCGGACGCTCAACACTATCATAGACCTCGGGCACCGACAGACAACCTTCTTCATACGGTTGTTTTTCTTCCACCAATGGCGTCACTTTAGGGTTAATAAAAACCTTAGGCGTGTTTTTTTCTTCGGATAAATCCATGACAATCAGTTGAATATGGCGATCAACTTGACTGGCAGCCAGGCCAATACCCTGAGCGTCATACATCGTCTCAATCATGTCATCGATCAAGGTCTTGATTTCAGCAGTCACTTCCTTGACAGGCTTGGCAATAGTGCGCAAGCGCGGGTCTGGATAATTTAAAATAGGGAGTAAAGCCATGACGCTCACCTCAATAATAGGGATAAAATAGGGTTAATATTATAAGGTAAATGGGGACAAAAGTAATGCTTATCAATACTTTCCGCGTAACTATAGTCAGTGAGAAGTAATATCGCTACATCACGTACTGCAGGTACCGTTTTTTCTTGCTTGCTGTGCCTACGCAGACAGAGGCTGCAAAAAAACTATACCCGCAGTATCGTAGCGTTTTTAAAGTATTTTAACTATATTGCTTGGTATAAACTCTTATAACCACGCATAAATGAAAAAGCCCTGCTATTCGCAAGGCTTTTTCATTTACTTTAACCAACTTTCTTTATAAAGCTGTTGTTAGTTATACACCACGCTTGCTCATGATCATCTCATATATGAACAACAGGATAATCGCGCCGATTACTGAGAAGATAAGACCCGTGAAACCGCCATCAGCGTTGATACCGATCAGTCCAGCGATGAAACCACCAACTAGAGCACCGACGATACCCAGTACGATCGTCATTATCCAGCCCATAGGGTCGCTACCCGGCTTGATAGCACGTGCCAATAGCCCAGCGACCAAACCTACAATAATCATCCAAATAAAGCTCATTTTTTTCTCCTAATTTATTATCATTTATAATGTTTATTAATTTTGATTGTTCAGTTTTAAATCATCATTCTTATTAATAGATACATTGTAGGCGCAGCTCAGGCGTAAAGGTAAGCACTAAATGTTACCAGTGTATGAGCTATGTGAGGAAAAACACTGATTTGCTAATATGAAGGTAGGATAGGTAAATGAAAGGTTACAAAGGTAGCGGGGACGCTAACACGGTGCATTATTTATGGTTATTACCGATTAAATTGCTCATGGAAACTCGAGAGTAAAAAAGCGTAGCTTGTCTATAACGAAGCGACGCTTTTGGCTAAATTATGTGCTAAGCAGATGCTAGATAACAGGGCTACTGATTGCGCAGCGCAGTCAGTAGACGCTGATGAATACCTTCAAAGCCGCCATTAGACATAATCACAATCGCATCACCCGCTTTTGCTTGCGTGCTGATATGGTCAATAATCGCATCGACACTAGAGAGGACTTGTTGGTTGCCCAGATTCGCGTTTGTGCTACTAGCGCGCTCGATGACTTCTTTTAAGCCCCACTCTAAACCCGTAGGCTCATACCACAAAGTATGGTCAGCCAGTGCAGCAGATTCAGCCAAGCTATCTTGATGAACGCCCATTTTCATGGTGTTGCTGCGTGGCTCAATGATGGCCCAAATGCGTCTGTTTGCCAATTTCTTTTTGGCGCCATCGAGCGTGGTAGTAATAGCCGTCGGATGGTGGGCAAAATCGTCAAACACTAGAACGTCATTAACATCACCGATCAGCTCCATTCGGCGTTTGATACCAGCAAAGGCTGATAAGGCTGCACAAGCAGTTTTAACACTAACGCCAACGTCATAAGCGGCAGCGACAGCGACCAGCGCGTTATTAACATTATGGATGCCACTCATCGACCAATCTACGACGGCTGTGGCTTCTTTATCAGCCGAAAAGCTCACGGTAAACTGGCCACCGTCTTCGCTAATTAGTTCAGCTTGCCAATCACTACTATTTTTTGATTTACCATCATTTTCGGTAGCGCTCGTTGCTTCTTTATCAATAACAGCAGTACGCCAAATAGGGGTCCAAACGCCTTTGGCCAACGTATCTTCTAGGCTAATAGTGGCTGCTGGCATGATGATTTTACCAGTGCTTGGAATCATACGTACCATATGATGAAACTGGGTTTGGATGGCATTGAGGTCAGCAAAAATATCGGCGTGATCGAATTCAAGATTGTTCAAAATCGCTGTACGCGGGCGATAATGGACGAACTTTGAGCGTTTATCAAAAAATGCTGAGTCGTATTCATCAGCCTCAATGACAAAATAGCCCATCTTTTCTGAACTGTCATTGCCGGTCTTTTCTGCACCCAAATAACTGCTATGGGCAAACACTTGCTGCAAATGTTCATCGGTAGTGTCTACTAACGGTACTCCGCCAATCAAAAACCCTGCATCAATACCTGCATAATGCAATATCCAAGCAAGCATGGTTGTCGTTGTGGTCTTACCATGCGTACCTGCCACCGCGATGACGTGACGTGATTGCAGTACTTGCTCAGATAAAAATTGTGGCCCTGAGGTATAGCGCAGACCCGTATCGAGCATATACTCGATCACATCCATGCCACGCTTCATCGCATTGCCGACCACCACCAAATCGGGCGCTGGTTGCAAATGCTCTATGCGATAACCTTCCTCGATAGTCACGCCTGCATGTTCAAGTTGGGTGGACATAGGAGGATAAACATTGGCGTCTGAGCCAGTGACTGTATGTCCAAGGGCGCGCGCTAGTAATGCCAACGAGCCCATAAAAGTACCACAAATACCAAGAATATGAATATGCATAGACGTTCCGTACGGGAGTAAAGTAAAAGAATAAAAGTGCTAAGGTATCCATAACAATGACAGTATTAGCGTGATTCAATGTGTCACTCTTTTATTTTAAACCAACGATATGCTGTATAAAAAAGAGTCAATGGACACTGGTATATCAGTATGGCGCTCGTGCACGCGCTCATTGTAAAGTAAAGATTATAAGATGACCAATAAAAAACGCCTAATAAGTAGGCGTTGTTCAGCTCGTCAATTTGACTGGTTTAACGGTGTTTTATTTATCATTTGATAAATTCTACTGCCTACCTTGGGAGTGTAGATACTTTGCTATTTACGCGACAAGGTATAGTCATTGTCAGGTGTTTTATCTTCATCCATCATAACCAAGTGATTGTCTTTAATTTGATAGGTTTCGATATTTTTTTTCTCATAAACAATGGTGATCATGTCACTATCTTGGCGATAAACACCCGATTCGAGTAAAGGTGGCTGCGCAGGTTCAGCATTATGAAACACACTGGTCTTTAGGACAGAGCCATCGGCAAATAAATTTAAGGTAATATCAATATTATCACAAGATGCGCACGGCACCATACCGCCATAATCGCCCATTAATGTAGCCTGCAGCGTGCTATCGCTACTCGATGCTGAAATCATTGGCGCGCTATGTGTATTGTCGTTTGGATTGGCCGCTGCAATCAGGGATTGGCCCTCTTCGTTGTCAGTTTTATCCGCTAAATCTTTGGCCTTGTTGTTTAATCCAGCAGCCTCATCATTTTGCACCCCAGCATTCTGCGTACTGTTAATTGCTGCACTTTGGGTCATTTCATTATTGGTAGAGGAAGAGGCACTGTCACAGCTAGCGAGCAGTAGGCACACTGGCACCGCCAATAAGGAGCGCATACAGCGACTGATTACTGTGAGCGTTGTCGAAGAAGTAGACGGAAAATATATCATAGTATTACCAAAAACAATTTTTCAAAGTGTATGGCTAGGCGCTGTCTGTATTATGGATAACCTAAAGTTATAGTAAGAAATAATGAAAACAAGAATGACAAGCTTAACGATAATACGTAAACGGTGCGAGTCCGACTTCGTTAATTTATGTGATAGAAATAGGCGGGTCTTTCAGTAGCGTCGCGTTTAGGCACTGTAGTCATTGGCTATATGCGATTATAGTTATAGAAAACCACCCTTTATTCTAATAGGTTAAATAAAGCCTCTTGAGATATCAAAGCGTAAAAGTGACCAGAGAGGTTTTTAAATAGCCGTCTGCAATCCTAATATTTGACTGTTCAACAGGTCCTAAGCTTGACGGCTGTGTCTAGTAGGTCGCACGATACGCCATAATATCAATCCATGTACCACTAGCAGTCCACTAAAGAAGATCAAAGACTGCTCAGGGATACTGAGCCCCCAAAAAGTCCAATCGATAGATGCACACTCACCAGAACCGGCAAAAACTTCTTTTAATACTTGCTGCATGGGTAGGGTGTCGAGCCAGTAATCCAACCCTGGACCACAAGAAGGCACTTGGTCGGCTGGTAAATGCTGTAGCCAAACATGACGTCCCGCCACCACAGTCGCCCAGCCAATACCTGCTAAGCTTCCAAGCCATAATAGTAGTTTAATAGCCATTGACTTGGGGTTAAATAAAGCAGCGATTAAAGCAAAGCCGCCCATCACCATCAGCCCAATACGCTGAAAGACACATAGCGGACAAGGTGAAAAGCCCATATAGCGCTGCAAAAACAACAATGCAAAACTCATGCCTATCACGGCCATTATCACCAAAAATACTTGCAAATTGCGGTAAGTGGTCAGCTTTAGCATTGGGCGGTTACTCTTATAAAATGTTCATTGATGTATAGTAAAAGCAAATAAAGTGCTAACGATATTGTTGCAAGAAGTCCATAAAGTCTTCTGTTTCGGCTTGCTCAATATCAGCTTGTTGCAGTACCGATTTTTCTGCCAATACTTCATATTTGGCTTGGGTATTTGGACTCAGTGTTTGCTGCAATAAAGACTCGCGATGCTGCTGAGCTAAGGTAAAACCAAGCTGCCATAAGCTGCCTAAACGCTGACTATCAGAATTTACTTGGGCAGAAATAGTTGACTCAGAATGCCCTGCTTTCCCTTGCATTAAGGCAACTGCCGCACGGTAATCATTGCCACCATAATGGGCATCAAGTAGCGCGGCAAGTGGCTGCATATGCTCTAAATGTCGCAGCATCCAGCTCTCAAGTAGCTGCTCTTCGCCATTGCTTATGATGTGCAAGCCATCGAGGCGACCTTCATTTACCACACGCTCAAGATTGATGGCTAGGGTTTCTTCTTCCTCAGGTAGCAGGTCGGGTGAGTCGCTGAATAAACAATACAGCGCCATGACTTCTAAAAAGCAGGCGCTAGAGAGGCGAATACCGACGTCGCTATAAGGATCAAGATCGATGGCACGGAACTCGACATAGGCGATACCGCGACGCTCAAGCGCTTCAGTCGGTGTCTCTCCGCTCATCGCAATTTGTTTCGGACGAATGGGACTGTAGTATTCATTTTCTATCTGTAAAATATGATTGTTGATTTGGATAGGATTGCCATCCTCATCATCTAAACCGAGTTTCTCAAAGCTTTCATGCGGGGTTTGAATCGCGCGGCGTAAGCCATCGACATACTCTGGCAGATAGTTATAACGAATATCGAGGTGTTCTTGCACACTATTGGTATAGCCGAGCTTGCCCATACGCAGGCTGGTGGCGGCAGGCCTATAATAGGTAGAATCATTCATCAATTCTAAATCATGCTCACGCCCCGCTAAGAAACAAGGACAAACGCTAGGACTGGCACCCAGTAAATACAGTACCAAACTGGTCAAGCGCTTAAAGTTACGAATTAAGCCTAGGTATTTTTCATTTTTAAATTCTGTCAGCGTTTGGCTTTTTGCATCTGGCATTTCTGCTTGCCAGACTTCAAATAATCCGTCGCCAAACGATAAGTTATAATGCAAACCGGCGATTGCCTGCATGCGGCGACCATAACGGATGCTCAGACCACTACGGTATAGAGTCTTGAGTTTACCCGTATTAGAGCTGCCATAATCAGCCAGTGGAATATCTTCATCATTCGATGACAGCATACAAGGCATAGACAGCGGCCACATCAGCTCACCTTCAGGCATGGCTTGATAAACCAGCACATGCAACTGACGCAGCATGTTTAGCGTCTCTTTTGGTGAGGTTTTTGGGTCGGTAATCAGCTCAAGCAGACTTTCTGAATAATCAGTGGTGATAAAGGGGTGGGTGAGTTTTGAACCTAGTTTGGCTGGGTGAGGCGTTTGGGCCAAATAACCATCAGGCTTAACGCGCAGACCTTCTTTTTCGATACCGCGTAGCATGCCTGTTAAATGCTTGCTGTCAAACCAGTTAGGAATTTCAAAGTTAACAAAGCTGCTCGCAAAATTACTCATAATAGTCATCTATTGTTATTTGTTATGGCGGATCAAAACACCACTGGTGTTTGACCATAAAAGAGGTAGATATTGGATGAAGAATCCCGTCAGTTTAGCTCAAAGCTGCCCTGAAAACCACGGACAATTACAAATACGATAAGCTTTACAGGTGCTAATTTATCTAGATTTTAATGGTGGGTTTCAATCAAAATTTTTATAAATAGCGCGTTATTCTTCTTCTAGAAAACGGATAAAGCAAAAAGCATCTACCTACTAGATAGATGCCTGAAATAGACAGATGCTTCGAAAGTGCGACGTTAAGCTGTTTGTGATAGCTTTGGCTAACGACTAGGGCATCTCGATCAAAGGTCATACGAATCGCTAACTTAAATAGAGAATGACGAGCCGCAGCCGCACGTGGTGGTGGCGTTTGGATTGGTGACGATAAAGCGTGCGCCCTCCAGCCCTTCGGTGTAGTCAACGGTAGAGCCTTGTAGATACTGATAACTTAGCGAATCGACGACTAAGGTCACATCACCATTGTCAAAGTTAGCATCGTCCTCATTTAGATCATTGGCAAAGTTAAAACCATAAGAGAAGCCCGAACAGCCACCCCCAGTCACATAAACACGTAACATCAGGTCGCTATCGCCTTCTTCTTCACGCAGACGACGTACTTTTTGCGCCGCACTGTCGGTTAGATTCAAGACCGTTGGGTCTACTGGCTGGCTTGAGCTTGGGTTAAATTGGTTGGTTGATTCGTTCATATCTACCTCAGTTGCTAGGATCAAATGCGGTGGTCGTCCTGTTTGGGTTTGCAAAATACTTGCAAATAAAGATACGCACGGCGTTTGATTCGATTGGGTACTATTATTATGGCGGTGCTGTTATTACTATTAGCGCATTATAATCGGCACGTTGTACACGTTATAACTGGCACATTATAAATATCATATTTGTACCAGTACGACGATTTGTACCAGTACGACGGTTTGGTTGACGACTGGCACTTATCTAATAGCAGTATATCATAATGGGGGTATTGATTCGTTTGTCAAGAGTGACGCTGCGAGCTGAATTTGATGCGGTGATATTCGTTTTTATTGTCCCAATAAACACTTAGTTTTGAAATAGTTATTTAATCGTTTGCCTATGGGGCAAGCGTTTGAAATAATAGCCGCCAATTAACATGCCCTAACATGCCAGATGTGTGTTTTTCTTATTGCCTTATATTTTATATCACTGTTGAGATGAAGAAATTATATGATCGAATTTAAAGACGTTGGTGTTCGCCGTGATGGCCGCGAGTTGTTTGCAGAGGCAAGCTTCCAGCTACATCCGGGCCACAAAGTTGGTTTAACGGGCAATAACGGCACCGGCAAATCGACCTTATTTGCCTTATTACTAACGCAAATGGGCACGGGCGATACCGAGGTCACGCTCGATAAGGGTGAGGTGAGTATTCCTGATAGCTGGAATGTGGCACATATGGCGCAGGAAGTGGGCGCGAGTAAGCAGTCGGCGATTGATTATGTGCTCAGTGGTGATGAACAGTGGTACGAGATTAATGCAGCATTAAATGATTTGAGCAGCGTCAGTGATGAGCAGATTGGTGTGTTGCACCAACAATTTGATGAAATTGATGGTTATCGTACGCCGACCAAAGCCGCGCAAATTATGGCAGGGTTGGGTTTTAGCACCACTCAACACGAGCTGCCAGTAGAGGGGTTTTCGGGGGGGTGGCGTATGCGTCTAAACCTCGCCAAAACCTTGATGAGCCGTGCAGACTTGATGTTACTCGATGAGCCGACCAACCATTTGGATTTGGATGCGATTTTATGGCTTGAGACGTGGATTAATGCGTTTACTGGTCTGGTGATTGTTATCTCGCATGACCAAGCCTTTTTAGATGCCACAGTCGGTCATATTTTGCATGTCGAACAACAAAAAATTACCCTCTATACGGGTAATTATCAGCAGTTTATTCGTACCCGTCACGAGCGTATGGCGCAGCAACAACAAGCGTTTGAGAAGCAAGAAGCCACCAAGGCGCATTTGGATGACTTTATTCGTCGTTTCCGTGCCAAAGCCAGTAAAGCCAAACAAGCACAGAGCCGTATCAAGCAGCTTGAGCGCATGGCTGAGCTGTCCCCGATGATGGCCGACAATCCGTTCTCATTCCGATTTTATGAGCCGGCAAATATGAGCTCGCCATTGATTGAGCTGACCCAAGCAGATATTGGTTACACCGATACGCCACTATTGCATAACGCCAATGTCCAAGTCACTCCAGATACGCGTCTTGGCTTGCTGGGTATGAATGGTGCGGGTAAATCGACGTTGATTAAAGCCTTAGTCGGCGAGCTTGGCATATTAACAGGGGCGTATCGTGTGTCTGATACGTTAAAATTAGGCTATTTTAACCAGCATCAAATGGATATCCTAGATGCCAAAGCAACTCCTATCGAGATGCTGCGTCGCCTAGCCGGCAAGACTTCTGATGCTGAGCTACGCTCGTTTTTGGGCAGTTTTGACTTTCGCGGCGACCGCATCGACACGCCAAGCGAGCTGTTTTCTGGTGGTGAGCGTGCGCGTTTAACCTTGGCATTAATCGTTTGGCAGCGTCCGAACGTCCTCGTCCTCGATGAGCCAACCAACCATTTAGACTTACAAATGCGCCAAGCGTTAACTATTGCCTTGCAAGGGTTTGAAGGGGCAGTGGTGCTGGTATCGCATGATCGTGAGCTGATTGCCAACGTCTGTGATGAGCTGTATCTGGTACATGACGGTATAATCGAAGAGTTTGATGGTGACATTAGCGACTACGGCAAGTGGCTGGCTGAAAAACGTAAGCAAGAGAATGCCCAAGACAAAAATCCAGGTAAGAAAAAAAGTAAAAAGGAGAGTAAGAAGTTTGTTTCACGTGAAACAAAGGATAGCTCAGCCTCTAATACAGCAGATACCAATAAAAAATCAGACCTATCTTCAAATACTGCAGCGTCGAAAAAGAGCGCATCGGCTCGGCCTGCGCTTAGTAAAGAAGAGCAACGCAAGTTTGCCGCTGAACAACGCAAATTAACCGCACCGTTTCGCCGCGCTATTGACGATACAGAGAAGGCGTTGGCTACCATTGATAAAAAGCTGCTAGCGCTTGAAGAAAAGCTTGCCAACACTGAGCTTTATGAAGAAAGTCGTAAGTCCGACTTGATCGTATTACTCAACGAGCAGACGGCACTACAGCAGCAGCACGGTGATAATGAAGAGAAGTTATTACTATCGATGACGACATTAGAAGAAATGGAAGCTGGATTGGAGTAACAAGCTTTAGATTGTTTAAATTATAGTCGATGAATAATTAAACTAGTGTAGCTGTATTAATGTGCTACTGGTATAAATTTGAGACCATCCCGAATTCTGTGTAACTGCCGTTTAGATTAAATGCTTGCTGATACGGTCATCAAACATAATCATAAAGCGATTTAAAGCAGACGTCCAGTTACGGATTGGCATCGACCACTTTTTAGAGGCCTGCTGGGTTGCCAGATATACTACCTTGAATGCTGCCTGATCAGAGGGAAACACCTTACGCTTATTCACCGCCGTTCGAATCACACTGTTTAGCGACTCTATCGCAT
>NZ_RRYW01000036.1 GCF_014861365.1 Psychrobacter sp. FME6 | reverse complement strand
CCGTTCGCTATTTTTTTTGCCATCAATTTGTCGCCAATGTTCAACACGCCCTAGTGAGGGTCTAAATTGAAAATTATAACAGCACTTCCATTAAAGGCATTAAGCATTGCCATTGTTTCTATCATGCTTTCTGCCTGTGGAGGAGACGATGATAGCACGCCACCAGCAGTGCAACCTCCAGTTGACTCAGTTGAGCCCCCTACAGTAAAGCCACCAGCGACAAGTATCCCAGCTACGCCAATTGAGCCGAGCAAACCGAGCATTCCTGCTACGCCAATTGAGCCGAGCAAACCGAGCATTCCTTCAACACCAATCGGACCAAGCAAACCGAGCATTCCTTCAACACCAATCGGACCAAGCAAACCAAGTATTCCTTCGACACCAATCGGACCAAGCAAACCAAGCATTCCTGCTACACCAATCGGACCAAGCAAACCGAGCATTCCCTCGACGCCAACTGAGCCTAGTACACCAAGCATTCCTGCTACGCCAATTGAGCCGAGCAAACCGAGCATTCCTTCTACACCAATCGGACCAAGCAAACCGAGTATTCCTGCTACACCAATTGAGCCGAGCAAACCGAGTATTCCCTCGACACCAATCGGACCAAGCAAACCGAGCATTCCTGCTACGCCAATTGAGCCGAGCAAACCAAGTATTCCTTCGACACCAATCGGACCAAGCAAACCAAGTATTCCTTCGACGTCAATTGGACCGAGTACACAGCTCAAATATCCAGAGCCAAAGAAAGATATCGCTGATGCGTATTTATTAGGGTTCTTTGACCACGCGGGCAGAGCAGGAGCGATTCGAGACATCCGTCCAGACCTAGTGGGTACTTTCCAAGCTATGATTCAGTTTGGCCAGAACCATACCGTTGACCCACAAGGCAACGAAGCAAAAAACATGCCGCGCCTGACGGCAGAAAAAGAAGCGCTGTTATTAGTGACGCCTACTCCTGAGATGGGTGACGTTACTAAGCTCGTGGCAGAAATCTATAAAGATGGAGCTTTATTACGCAGCGTCAACTTAGCTGATCCGACTCAAATACCAGCCACCGATCAGACCAATACCGATCAACGCCCTCGCGTTGCTTACAGTAATCGCGCATGGTCGACCAAGCTCAACTGGGACGAGGTAGAAGGTGGCCTCAAAATCCGCATTGTGGATGAGCAGAAGCGTAGCGGTGAATTGTTAGAAGATAAAATAGACTTTGCCGCACCAGGCGAGTTGGTATTGACTAATATTCGTCTGGGTATGCTAACGGATGCACCTCAATCTTGGGGTCATTACATGTTACGCGACCCAGAAAGAGCGGGTTCAGATTACTTCCAAACCATTCCAGCGGCACAAATGACCGTTGCTGTATATGACGACATGGAGCTTGATCGAGTGATGGTGGGCAATGGCACCATCTATGATTCGGTGAGTAACTCGAACGGTGGCGTTTATGATGGCGATATGCGTGAAAACACCGCAAAAGCGACCTTTGGTGTCGGTATGAACTTGGCCAATTGGGGCGTGACTAGCGCATCGCTACACAGCCAGGAGCAGCCACAGCTGACTCAAAACGTCAACGCGCATCATGCACGCGGTAAATATGCCAATGGCGAAGCTAACCACGGCTTAAGTGGTGGTAATGGTATGCTGACTATTATCGATTCTGTGGGTAATGAGTTTAGTCACGAAATCGGCCATCACTATGGCTTAGGTCATTATCCTGGTGCAGTAGGCGATGATCATTTCTGGGCCGAGCATCATGCCGATAGTGGCTGGGGTTATAACAGCCTAAGAAATAAAATGCGTGGCAATTTAGACTGGCCACGACAAGTTGAAGGTGATGGCCTCAGTGGCAAACCTCTTTTCTTGGCCACCTATGGCTATGGCCGCGACGCGATGTCTGGCGGCTCACAGAGTGGCGCTTATTCAGACTACACCCATTACACCGGCTACAGTACCAAGATAAAAATACAGCCAGCATTTGATCGGGCAGTATTCGACGCTGATTCACCGACGGGCTATAAAAAATGGAATGCTGAACTCAGAAAAATGGAAGTGTTCCAGCCTAAAGTACCGAGGTCTGGTAATGTTTGGTATAACA
This sequence comes from Psychrobacter sp. FME6, assembly GCF_014861365.1. Lineage (GTDB taxonomy): Bacteria > Pseudomonadota > Gammaproteobacteria > Pseudomonadales > Moraxellaceae > Psychrobacter. The sequence goes on along the minus strand of NZ_RRYW01000036.1, from coordinate 28,721 downwards.
GTGCCGATGGTAATTACTTAAAAGCGCGCTTACCAGGTGTGCCGGTTTTCACCATCCTAGGCGGGTATGACCCTGTGGCGCAAAAAGGGATTATTTATCCTGAGGCACGTGGTAACTGGGGTAATGTTTTTGATTTACCGACGCCAAATAACTCGCTAGAAGCGGCAAGCTGCTGGTTAAACGTCACTTATAGTAACAAAGTTGACAACATTGCTTTAGCTCCTAATCGGATGAATGGCAATGCTAATAAATTCCATGTCAATTTAGCGATTGCTGAAGACCCAAAAAAGGTGGATTTGTACTGTAAAAAAGCCAATGAAGCACAAGTACAGCTATCGACAATTGATATTCGTCAATATAGCGATCCTATTAGACCAGCAGTTACCTTTGGTAAAGATTATGGCTATACGGCACTAAGAAAGGTGGAGTTACCAGAATTAGAGCAGCAACTTATCACCCAAGCAGAGAATCCGACGGTTGTTTTGGATGCCAAAGGTAAATTGTTATATGATTCTTATAAAGAGTATCGTGATGAGCTCAGCCCGCAAGCATTGGAAACATTAGAGCGTTATGAGCAGCAGCAAGAAACTCTAAATCGCTTAAACCGTTGGGTCAATGTGTATCGTACTGATTTAATCAAGAAAGAGCCTGAAGCACTCAACGAATTTCAGCAGTTTGTTAAATGGTTAGAGCTACAAGATGACAAACCTTTAGAAAATGTTACTACTATACGTAACGGCAACAACTGTCTTAAAGTTGAAAAACTAGAAGATGGCAAGCTAAATAGCTTTATTAGCGGTCCAAGTGGTTGTACTGGTGATGACTCTGAACAGTGGGTTTATGATGTTAAAGGTAAAATCCATAGTAAAATGGCATTGGATCAGTGCTTAACGCAGCAGAGCGCTTGGGTGGTTTTGGGTGCTTGTAGTATGGACTCACCAGCGCAAGTTTGGGAGATGCACGGTGCCGACCAAATAAAACAAGGCGGCAAATGCTTTGATTTGCGAACGGGTCATTTAGTCAATAACCGCGGAAGCTTGATTACTTACAACTGTAACGGTGGTTGGAATCAGAAATGGACGACGCTGACTAAAAATCCAAGCTTTATCTTAGCAACTGCTGGTAACAATCTACCTTTAATTGTGGATAGTCTGCAAAAAGAACCAGTAACGATGGATAATTTGCAAACGCGGTCATTAAGTATGGACAGTACAGAAGAGCCGTCAGTACTAGAGAAAGTAAGCACCGCGATAAGTACTTGGATTGAGGATCTGGTCAGTTAACAGATAGTCGCGGAAGCTTGATTACTTACTATTTTAATAAAATCTTGGCAAAATAGTTATCTGACAATCTACTATAAAAAAACAACTGTATAAATAAGCCCCTATTAATAGGGGCTTATTTTTTGCTAAATTTTTAATCGCTGCAAATTATATGCTAAGGTAATTTACTATTAAGGGCTTTATTAGTCAAAGCGCATCGATGCTTTTCATTATCAGTTCACTATAGTCAGTGAGAAGTAATATCGCTACATCACGTACTGCAGGTACCGTTTTTTCTTGCTTGCTGTGCCTGTGCAGACAGAGGCTGCAAAAAAACTATACCCGCAGTATCGTAGCGTTTTTAAAGTATTTTAACTATAGAACCATATAATAAAACTTAGGTTATTTTTGGAGCACATAACGTTGGATAATTCCCCTGAAAATGGCTTAATTAAACGACTACTTACAGTCATTGCGCAAGGAATGAAGCAGTTTATTCAGTTATGGTCGCTACAGACACTGACAGACCTGCCCGACCGTCTGAGGAATTTGTGGCAGCAGCTCATTGGTTCTTATTGGTTTATTCCAACAACTTGTGTCATCGCCGGTATATTGCTCGCGCCTTTATTGGTCACTATCGATCAACACTTTGACCGTGAAACAGTCAGAGAGATTACCTTTGCTTTTACGGGTGATGACGAGGCTGCCCGCGCCATTATGACCTCGATTGCAGGCGCAGTACTCGGCGTCGCTGGTACCACCTTTTCTATTACTATCGCTGTACTGTCGATGGCCTCCTCACAATTTGGCCCACGATTATTGCGCAATTTTTTGACCGACACCCCAAACCAATTTGTATTGGGCGCGTTCATTGGTACTTTTAGCTATAGTTTATTGGTTTTAAAATCCATCCATAAATATGACGTCGCTTTCGGTGTACCGCAGCTCGCAGTGACTTTTGCTATTATAATGGCCATTGTCTGTGCGCTTTTGCTGGTCTACTTTGTACAGCATATGGTGCATGCCATACAGGCATCACATGTGATTCAAGGTGCCAGCAATGATGCTATCAAAAACATTCACTACTGGTATAAGGATCATTGCGATATTCAACATCAACGTGATATTGAACATCATGATATCGAGCAGTTTCAGGATTGGCCTGCAACGCCCATTTATCCCCCAAAACCAGGCTACTTACAGCAAATTTATCTCGAATCTCTGGCGACACTGACACAAGATTATGGCGGTGTGGTGCAGATGCGTATCAACCTCGGTAACTACGTTACGGACAAAAACGTCATTGGTTATTTTTACCAGCGCCCAGTAGTTCATCCAACCAATCAGCAAAAAACAGCCACGCCACATTTAGCTGTGATACCACGCGCACCTGATGGCATGTTTTGGCAGCGCTTTGCTGGCTGCATACGTATCGAGCAACGATTGGCGCATTCTGATGATATTGCCTATAGCTTAGGACAAATGACTGAGATTGCCGTGCGAGCCTTGTCTCCTGGTATTAATGACCCAAAAACAGCGGTCAACTGCGTACAGTCACTGACCAGCTGCTTAAGTATCATGATGCGTCGTCAGCCTCCCAGCCCCTATCATTTCTATATACCAGCACAAGATAATGATGTTACACCCAAACTTGAGTCGAAACAGCAGCGACTGGCTATATTGGCCGTGGTCACCCACACACCTAAAATATCTGATTTCCTCAACACCTCACTTGGCGAAATACGTCGTTATGCAGCGGCTGATTTGATGGTGTTAAAGGCTTTATGTCAGGCAATAGTCGATCTCAATTATGCCCACATAAATAGTGCACAGCAGCAAACGCTGTTGCATGAATTAAAACTGATTGAGCGTGCTGGGGAAGACAATCTAAGCTATCAAGAATTGGTCGATGATTTAGTAGCCATGTGTCAACAAGCACAGGAATTTATTCTCAGTAATGACGCTCAGCATCGATATTTTAATTACGTTAGTGAGTTTGACGCTCATATCGCTCAAGCATTACAAACCCAATAAACATAAACCCTATTACACCCATTATTTGATATAGGTAGATCTTATAAAGACCAAAAAATAACTAAAATCAAACCTATTTAGTCTCTATAAGCGCTAAGCTTAGAGCAATTTCCCATACTCACCTGAGACCCTTTTCATGACCCCTACAAGCAGCCTGACTATACTCGAAATCAGCGCCATATTTTTATCTATCACTGCCTTACTGACTTATATTAACCATCGTTTTATTGGTCTACCGACCACGATTGGCGTAATGGTTATCTCCATTTTATTGTCTATTGGCGCCATATTTCTGGGTTTTTTAGGGTTCGATGAGCTTATTGATTATGAGATGAGCTTGTTGGCGCAGCTTGATTTCACTGAAGTATTATTAGACGGCATGCTTTCTATGTTGCTGTTTGCTGGTGCTTTACACGTCAACATTGGTGATTTAAAACGTTATCAGCTGCCCATAGGTATTCTTGCCTGCATTGGCACCATTGTCTCTGCGTTACTTATCGCGACCGCACTTTATTTTATGCTGCCATTGTTCGGCTTTGGTTTGCCATTTCTGTGGTGTTTATTGTTTGGGGCTCTGATATCACCGACTGACCCCATTGCTGTGATGGGCATTCTCTCATCCGCAGGTGCCCCAAAAAGTATCGAAACCGTCATCGCCGGGGAGTCTTTATTCAACGATGGTATCGGTGTGGTTATTTTTGTAATCTTACTTGGTATTTTATCGAGTGGTGATATCCCAACTGCCAATTATGTGGCGCATACGCTAGCGGTCGAAGCCGGTGGCGGCATTGTTTTTGGTTTTGTACTCGGTGCGATTTTATATTACATGCTAAAAAGTATCGACAGTTATCAAGAAGAGGTACTCTTAACCCTAGCAGGCGTGATAGGTGGTTATGCGCTGGCCAGCCATTGGCATTTATCAGGTCCACTGGCGATGGTGATGATGGGCTTGATGGTAGGTAATCGCGGGCGGGAGCTGGCGATGAGCGATAAAACTCGCCACTATATTGATTTATTTTGGGAATTAATCGATGAAATCTTAAACGCCATTTTATTTGTATTAATCGGCCTAGAAGTGGTGATGATTGCTTACTCAGGCAATTTATTTATCGCCGCTGGCTTAACGATTGTTATCGCCTTACTCGCTCGATTTATTGTCGTCGGTATGACCACCAAAACCTTCCATCGCCAGCTTGATTTGCCAACAGGCGCATGGAAAGTGCTGACATGGGGCGGATTACGCGGTGGCATCTCGGTTGCCCTGGTATTACAATTACCAATAGGCACCGAGCGCGATATTTTATTGGCATTGACTTATGCTGTGGTAATATTCTCTATCTTGGTACAAGGTTTAAGTGTTGGCAAAGTGGCCAAAAGTATTCGCACTGATGAAAACACAGCAAAGCTATAACCTATAAATAGTTTAAATTAAGTCGTTTTATTAGGGCGTGTTGAATATTCACAAATAGGCACTGCTGATTGATCGAATATTCAACACGCCCTAAAAGAAAAGCCTGCATAAGATAGTATTCTTACGCTGGCTTTTTCATGTATATTCAATTCTTTTAATAATCGCTATATCAGACCCTTCCGTTTCATATTACGATAAACCACAATGACGATAAAAATGTTCGAGACCAGTATTCCAAGTTTAAACCAGTCAAACGGGCTAGCAAAAAGATAATAGAGCTCAATAGGGATAAACACCCCATAACCCAGCACACCAAACCAATAGGCCCATGTTTTATCTTGCCACAAGCCATAGGCTTCAAGAAAGCGTAGACTGGCATAAGCGCATATTAATAATAAAAATACTGGCCAGTTTCTGCTTGCCTGCTGGGCGATGCGTACTGCGCTATCAACTTGCGCTGCCAACAGCTGACCGAAGTATTGTTGCCAAGAGGCGGTGGCAGTAGCGATCCAGTGCTCAAGATCACCATGCCACGACCACAAAGCCACTGCCCCTAATACCGCGCCTAGCCCTTTGACCACCTCATAGATTGCTACCGCTTTGATAGACTCACTGGAAGTACTGTGCGGCTTGTCTTTTTGGCTTATGTCAGCACTATTATCCTGCATATCTGACGGCAGACTGTCATCCTGTTTGGGCAATTTAGCCAAAGAACGTCTCCACAACGCGACCCTGTAGTTGCTGGTTAAAGAACGGCGTGTTTTTGCCATTCGACAGCATTGTTTCGGTGGTCACCTGCCATTCAAGGTTGGGATCAACCAATATTGCACCACCGATACTTTCGTATTGCTCGTCAATACCAGCGATTTTTGCAGGGTTAAGGCAGATTTTATCAACCAGCTGCTCTAAGGTTAATACCTCATCTTGCACCAGCTGACACGCCAGCGCCATAAAGGTATCAAAGTTTGAGATACCGGGAGTACTCTCAGCAAACGGTGCTTTTTTAGCCGTGCTATTTAGTGGCTCATGATGACTACAAATCGCATCGATAGTGCCGTCTTTTAGACCACGGCGAATCGCTTGCTGATCAGTATTACTACGTAGTGGCGGTAACACATAAGCTTGGGCATCAAAGCCTTCTAGGTTGTCATCGGTCAAATACAACTGATGCATCGCCACATCACAAGTCACGGGCAAACCTTTATCTTTGGCCCAGCGCATCAGCTCGATTGAAGACTTGCACGATAATTGACTAAAATGAGCAGCGATACCCGTCTCTTCTACCATTAACAACTGGGTAGATAAAGCGACCGTTTCGGCAATCCAAGGAATACCTTGCAAGCCATGATAGGAGGCAATATAGCCTTCGTGCGCCACGCCATCGCCAGACAAACTTGGCTCATCAGGATAAAAGAATACTTTCATGCCAAAAGTCGCGGCATACTCTAGTGTGCGCAGGAGTACCAAATCATTCTTAAAAGGTCTACGAGCGTTAGAGACAGCGATACAGCCGCCTTTTTTAAGCCCTGCAATATTAGAGGGACGTTCGCCTTCTAGCCCAGCAGTCAATGCGCCTAAAATATGCAGATAAATGCCGCCATCATCAAGCGCGCGCTCACGCAAGCCTTTTAATAATGAGCCATTTTCCAAGATAGGATTGGTGTCAGGTGGCGTCACCACATGCAAAAAGCCATTGGCACGAGCAGCACGCCCTTCTGACTCCAACGTACCATGCTGCTGTTGTCCCGGTTCACGCAAGCGGGCGCACAAGTCAACCAATGGGGGCAGCAACCACATCTCTCGCCCTGCTTCGAGATTAGCCAGTTTGTCAGTTACTGTACTTGGCAATGCACTTTGAAAGGTTTTTGGTAAGCAGTTAAGTAGCGTAGCGTCAGTGTTTATCATAGTGGTCATGAGCGTTGTTACCGTATTAATAAAATGGAGTGAATAAGAATAAAACAAGGTGGCCAGATATTAGGCAAATATTAACTACCAGTCGCTTGATGCGCGCGTTGACCTTCCATTGCCAGTGCCAGCACCGCCATACGAATAGCAATGCCGTTGTTTACTTGTTTTAAAATCACAGATTGGGTGCCATCGGCAACGCTGGAGGCAATCTCAACCCCACGGTTCATCGGCCCTGGATGCATAATTAGCGCATCAGGCTTCGCCAATGCCACGCGCTCTGGCGTAATGCCATAGTGTTTATAATATTCACTCGATGATGCCAATAGTGGTGAGCCGATACGCTCGTTTTGTATTCTTAACCCCATAATGACATCACAGTCAGTCACACATTCATTCATATTTTCATAAACTTGCACACCAAAGCGCTCAATACCTTTAGGTAATAACGTGCGCGGCGCACAGACACGAATGTCTTTAACCCCTAATGTTTGCAGCGCACTGATATCAGAACGAGCTACCCGAGAGTGCTTGATATCGCCAATGATAGCTACCGATAACTCCTCAAAAGGACGCGGTGCTTCACGGTGAATGGTCAGCATATCCAGCATACCCTGAGTCGGATGTGCGTGCCAGCCATCACCGCCATTAATAATGGCGATATCTGGCGTCACTTCTGTTGCCATAAAATGAGCCGCGCCTGATGCGGAATGCCGCACCACAAAAATATCTGCGGTCATGGCTTGCAAATTCCATAACGTATCGCGCAAGCTCTCCCCTTTTTTGGTACTGGAGCGTTCGATATCTATATTGAGTACATTGGCGCCCAGACGCTTTTCTGCTACTTCAAAAGTAGTACGCGTACGAGTCGATGGCTCAAAAAACAGATTCATCACCGTGTAGCCTTCAAGTTCAGGGCGGTTGATAAGCTGGCCATTCTCATCAAAGAACGTCTCGGCTTTAGCAATAATCGCTTGCAGCTGTGCTTTGTTAAGGCCTTCTACGCCCAGAAAATGACGAATCGTACCATCATTATTGAGCTGTGGACGACTTAACGATGTATCGAGCTTTTGATGAATAACATTGGGATCAAGTTTTGTATAATCAGTCGGTGAGATTGTATCTGTTGAACGGCTATCGATAGGTTTTGACATAATGACCTGTCTGTATTTTAAGTTTATATGAGTCTATATTAATCATTTATTCATCTTTATTCGAGCATTTATAGCAGATGCGCACAGATACGAGGACATTTTGGCGCTTATTTGCTACAATTTACCCCATGCCAAATAGACTCGGTAGTCCTGTTGGATAATACCCATCCATTTTGAGCACCACCATCAAAAATCAGCCCTTTAAAACATCAATGAATAATAATAGCGATAGTGTAGCTGATTTTATGGTCAGGACAAAGATGCCATACAGGCTATTTAAAAATTTGCCCGTTTAAGATGGTTTAATGCTCTTTACTCCTTTTCTCTGATTATTACCTATTCCTCTACTTTCAGTACCATTTATCTATCCATGTCATTTATTAGGAAGCACTATGACGACCTTAGCAAATTATCTAAATAGCCATGCAACCAGTCCTGCGCTCAACGATATCATTACGACCGTCACTGACGTCGGTAAAACCATCTCACAACTACTCAGAAAAGGGGCTCTAGCAGATATCCTTGGCGAAGCGGGCAATCAAAATGTACAAGGTGAAGACCAAAAAAAACTAGACGTGCTGTCTAATGACTTACTATTAGAGGCTTTAGCAAACAATACGCATTGTGCAGGTGTTGCTTCAGAAGAACTCGATAATGCGACCCCAGCCAATGCTGATGGCAGTCTCTTGGTGTTATTTGATCCCCTTGATGGCTCATCCAATATCGATATCAACATGGCCGTTGGCACTATCTTCTCCATTCTACCGTATCAGCGCCAAGGTCAAGTTAGTGAAAACAGTGATTTTTTACAGGCGGGCAATCAACAACAAGCAGCGGGCTATTTATTATACGGCACCTCTACCGTACTAGCACTGACCATCACTGATAGCGTGGTTATGTTCAGCTTAGACCCAGATACGAACGAGTATGTGCTGATAAAAGACAATGTGCAAATCGACGCCGATACCAGCGAATATGCCATCAATGCCTCAAATTATCGCTACTGGCGCGCGCCAATGCAACAGTATATCGACGAGCTCATCGCAGGCGAGACAGGGGTGCGTGGTCGAGACTTCAATACTCGCTGGGTAGCTGCAATGGTCGGTGACGTGCATCGCATTTTATGTCGCGGTGGCCTCTTCACTTATCCGTTTGATACCAAGTATGCCAATAAAGCGGGCAAGCTTCGCTTGATGTATGAAGCCAACCCCATGAGTTTACTCATCGAGCGCGCGAGCGGCGGCGCAACGGATGCGGTCAATCGTATCTTAGATATAGAGCCAACCGATATTCATCAACGTGTGCCTGTGGTGCTGGGTAGCAGAAACGAAGTCGATTATGTTAAAAAACTACATTTAGCTCACGCTGAAAAATAAACCCTCCTATCTACTGTGATAATGACCCGCACAAAGCCAAGTATATAATACACTTTATGTGGGTCATTTAAATTCTTAATATTTTTCTCTAAGCGATCCATTATGGTAGCAAATCCCACCGAGCTTATTACCTCAGATAAGAATACAACGGTCAAGCTAGTCAAAGCACTATTGACGCAAGCCCGCCAGCGCAAAAAACACGAACAAACGGTAATCGAGGGCGTCCATCTTATCGATGCAGCGCTACGTAGTGATTATCCGTTCGTGCAGATACTGCTTGCAGAGGCAGCTCAGCAGCATCCCGAAGTTCAGCAAATCTTATCTCGCCTGCCAACTTATACACCGATTTTGATTTTGACCGACGCGCTTTATGCAAGCATCCGTAGTTTGGGAACTGGTATTGATATCATGGCAATCCTTAAGGTGCCAACGCCTAGTTTATCAATGATAAATAATGACTGCCTGATTCTCAATGATGTGCAAGACAGTGGCAATGTCGGTACGCTATTACGTACCGCCGCAGCCGTTGGTATCCAAAACATACTTTGTACCAGTGCCACGGCGCAAGCTTGGTCACCGAAGACATTGCGTGCGGGCATGGGAGCGCAGTTTGCGTTAACTATATATGAAGGTTTAGAGGTACAAGATATTTTAAACCATGTGCAAACGCCGCTATTTGCGACCAGCTCACATACCGATACGGTCATTTATCAGCATGATCTGAAGCAGCCAGTCGCTTGGATTATGGGTCATGAAGGTCAAGGAGTTTGTGACGAGCTAATGCAATGCGCTACCCCTATCGCCCTGCCACAACCAAATGGTCAAGAAAGCCTTAATGTCGCGATTGCAGGCTCGCTATGCTTATATGAGACGCTACGCCAAAGAAGCTATAGTCAGTGAGAAGTAATATCGCTACATCACGTACTGCAGGTACCGTTTTTTCTTGCTTGTTGTGCCTATGCAGACAGAGGCTGCAAAAAAACTATACCCGCAGTATCGTAGCGTTTTTAAAGTATTTTAACTATATAGCTAATACCGCCAACTAAATCAGCACTATTTTTATATAAAAAAGCCCGCTATCAACAATAGCGGGCTTTTTCTATTTCATTTTAATAAAAGCAATTAAACCTTGCTGGTTAGCTCAGGCAGCGCTTCAAACAAATCAGCTTCTAAGAAGTAATCCGCAACACTAGCGATTGGTGCTTCTGGGTCATTGTTGATAGCAACGATGACTTTAGAATCTTTCATGCCCGCTAAATGCTGAATGGCACCTGAGATACCAGCAGCGATATACAAATCTGGCGCTACGATCTTACCTGTTTGTCCGACTTGCATATCGTTTGGCACATAGCCAGCATCCACTGCCGCGCGTGATGCACCAACTGCTGCACCCAATTTATCAGCTAGTGGATCGATATATTTAGTAAAGTTCTCACCGTTTGCTAAAGCGCGGCCACCAGATATAACGATTGACGCTGAGGTTAATTCAGGACGGTCAGATTTGGCCATCTCTTCATTAACAAAGCTTGATTTGCCAAGCTCTTGCACATTGTCGATTGTTTCGACAGTGGCTGAACCACCCTCGCTTGCTACTGGATCAAAAGCAGTAGTACGTACGGTTAGTACCACTTTATCTTCTGATGTTTTTACCGTTGCGGTCGCATTACCCGCATAGATAGGACGCTCAAACGTTTGAGTGTCTACTACAGCAGAGATTTCTGACAGCATACTGACATCAAGCAAAGCGGCGACACGTGGCATAAAGTTTTTACCAGTGGTCGTTGCGGCAGCGATGATATGGCTATAGTCACCCGCAATATCAGCGACCAATAATGCCACGTTGCCTGCCAACTGATGCTCATAAGCAGCATTGTCTGCTAACAGTACTTTGCTCACGCCTTCCGCTTTTGCTGCTTCATCAGCGACTGCTTGGTTACCACTACCAGCGACTAACACATGGACGTCATCACCCATTTGTTTCGCAGCAGCGATGGTGTTCAAAGTTGCCTTTTTTAGACTGGCATTGTCGTGTTCTGCATATACCAAAATTGCCATTGTTTTAATCCTTTATTTGTTCGTATTATCTATTCATGCGGTTGTTTGTGTACAAGGTCAATTTTTCAGCCAACATTGAATCAACCGACTGAGATATATAACCTTGTACATGATATGCCATAGCGAAGTATTAGATTACTTTTGCTTCGTTCTTTAGCTTATCAACCAACTCGTCCACTGAACCTACTGTAATACCAGCTTTGCGTTCAGCAGGTGGCATAACTTTAATAATCTCTTGCTTAGAGGCCATATCAACACCAAAATCAGCTGGCGTTTTTTCATCAAGCGGTTTCTTCTTCGCTTTCATGATGTTAGGCAATTTAGCATAACGTGGCTCATTCAGACGTAAATCAGTCGTGATAACCGCTGGTAAATCAAGGGCAACAGTTTGTAAGCCGCCATCGATTTCGCGAGTCACATTGACTTTATCGCCTTCAACTTTCACTTCTGATGCAAACGTGCCCTGACCGATACCCATCAATGCTGCTAGCATTTGACCGGTTTGGTTATTATCGTCATCAATCGCTTGCTTACCTAATAAGATAATATCGGTAGACTCAGCTTCAGCGACATTCTTAAGTATTTTAGCGACTTGTAATGGATAAGGCTTATCGTCAGTCAATACTAATACACCGCGATCAGCGCCCAATGCTAACGCCGCACGAATTTGTTCTTGCGACTCTTTTGGACCAATTGATGCGACGATGATTTCATCAATCACGCCCGCCTCTTTTAGACGAACCGCTTCTTCTACGGCGATCTCATCAAAAGGGTTGATTGACATTTTAGTGTTAGATAAGTCTACGCCAGAGTTATCAGCTTTTACACGAACTTTTACGTTGTAATCAATGACACGCTTGACCGCTACTAATGCTTTCATACGTTCCTCGTTTATTAATGTTATGAATTAAAAATTGTCAGTTAAGAAATTATCGATTAAGAACCAAAGGTTTATTGTTTCTCAAGTTGTGGTTCAAATTGTCGTTCAAAATGCTACTTAGGGTTGTTACTGCAGCAGCAGAAAATCGTTAATATCAAGCAAAATAAAATAACACCAAAAACATAGTGATATTATATGCTCTATTAATACTACCTGCTAAAGCTAAGCCAACCGTTATTATCAGACCCATATATCTTGCGTGAGCACAGACATAAGGTCAAGACAACGCCGTGAATAATGCGTCATAAATTTGTCACCATTCCATAATAAATAGTTTATAAGCGCGCAATTTTGCACTTTACGCTTACTATTATTACTGACCTTCTACTCTTTTATAGCACGCTTAGCCCTTTGCGCACTTAATACCTTGTTATTATTTATCTCTTTGAGTATATTTAAGTAAAGTGTTTGAGCCATATTATAATACTATGATGCGCTGTTATTGGGCGTAATCAGCAGCTCGCTATCCCGTATATCATCGAATAAAGACCAGTCTGGCGTTACGCCGTCACTTTTTAGAACGCTCATATCACCAGTGGTTTCCATAATTACGGCAAACACTTCAGCTTTAGATTTGATACCGTTCTTGCGCAGCACTTCTTGCACATCACTGGTACTCAAATTAGCCTCTTTTAAATTATCCCAAAGATACTCACCGTGTGCCATCAGTATTATGGCCTGATTGTCTATCAAAGACTTAAATGGCTTAACTTTACGTCTAATAATCGAAATAACACCCTGAATCACAAACAGCACAGCAACAGCAAATAAACCTTGAGATAAGGAAGGGGTATCTGACAGTACCGTGGAAGCCAGTATGCTACCAATACCGACAGTCATCGCAAAGTCATGACTTGAGAGCTTAGAGAAGCTGCGCAACCCCATCAGGCGTGTGAACACCATCAAACCCAGATAAAACCCTATGGCAGATAAAGAAATCCCTAGCACTTGCTGCGAATCAATCGAAAACCATGTCTCCCACTGCATAAAGTGACCTTACTTTGCTACGTCTTTATTGAATGAATAAACTTATACCAAACCCAAAAAGTAAGATTAGCTGCGTCAAACTCGTTTAGTCTACAAAGCGTAGTACTTACACTCGTTTTCCTTGCCACTCTAATTTTTGTGAATGGTATTATATGCTTCCTTCTCTCAACGAAAGATGAAAGGGCATAAAAAAAGCAACCTGATGAGAGGTTGCTTTTTTTTAAAGTCGAAACAGTATTTTTATTGTTTTAACAAACAAAGTAATCAATGCGTATTAATAATCTGACTATTATTAAGTTAACTGAAAAATCAGCTTCCTTAATATTAAGTGAGATTAGATAGCTTCGATTTGCTCAGCTTGTGGGCCTTTTTTGCCATCACCTAAGATGAAAGACACTTTTTGGCCTTCGGCTAGGGTTTTGAAACCGTTACCTTGGATAGCGCTGTAGTGAGCAAATACGTCTTGTCCGCCATTGTCTTGAGCGATAAAACCAAAACCTTTAGCTTCATTAAACCACTTTACAGTGCCTTCAACTTTATCTGACATAAATTTTCCTAACTCTTTAACTGTTGGCGAGACGTGTGTCATCACCGATTAATTGATATATACCCAAATAAACTTCTGCTAAAAGCAACAATCAAAATTGTTAAATTACCTTGCGGAATCCTTAATATTTTGACCTAAATCTTTCGGGTACAAGCTGATTATAGCAGCTTTTGATAAGTGCAACAGGGTAAATTGATGATTTTTGTAAACAGTTAAAAGTATTTTTATAAGTGGACAAAGTAAACAAGTAGGCCGTCAATACATTGATATAAAAGATGTTTTTATCAGCTTAGATTTTTTCTAAATATAAAGAGAAGGGTCTAGCTAATAAACAATGCTACTAAATAACTCTAATTAGCTATTACTTACAAACTGCTTATTGAGCGATTGGTAACCACGGTGCACTTAATACCAATAAACACAGCGCAAAAAATATCAACGAAAATGACTGGCTATAAGCAATGTATTTAGGAGGTATCACCAAATCTTTAGGAGAATCTGGAATACCTTTGCGTTTTAACAGTCGCGTGCCATATATCCAGCCAAAAGTGGTATAAATACCATAGGCAGCAGGTACTGTGACCGCCAGCGGTGTCAGGTCAAGCACATATAACATGACGACAGAAATAAAGAACCAGAGCGTATCTAGAAGAGAGCTGACTTTGAAGAATTTAGATTGGGGTAGTTTGCCATCGGTTTTTTTGAGCATCTCCCCTTCTATCCATATTAAAACGGCCACCACAGCGCTAAGAGTAATATACACGAATTGCGGCGTTAGCCAGTCAGGATAAGATATTTGCACAACACACAACCTGTAATCTAAAAAAAGAAGATGGGAGCATCATTTGTACTGATGGTTTAACAATACGCGAGAATAACGCCAACTGCTTTTTTGCGTAAACCGTTAATGAATACAATGACGCCTGCCTATATTGGGTAGCTATTATTGATTTTCAACCCGAATAGACAGCCAATGACGAAAACACTTATCAAATATCGTCCATGAAAAATCCCACGCTATCGTATGATAACGCGGGATTTTTTTGGACTAACTAAGTTTATATGGTTCAATATCGACTTAGTTTTTGTCTTTATCGATGATTTTGTTACCACCAATCCAAGGCATCATGCCACGTAGCTTGGCACCAGTCAGTTCGATGTCATGCTCAGCGTTGTTACGACGACGCGCCGTCATTGATGGATAGTTGGTTGCGCCTTCAGAGATGAACATCTTCGCGTACTCACCAGATTGAATACGTTTTAGGGCATTGCGCATGGCTTCGCGTGACTGCTCGTTGATGACCTCAGGACCAGTCACATATTCGCCGTACTCAGCGTTGTTACTGATTGAGTAGTTCATGTCAGCGATACCGCCTTCATACATCAAGTCAACAATAAGCTTTAGCTCATGTAGGCACTCAAAGTAAGCCATTTCTGGGGCATAGCCTGCTTCTGTTAGCGTCTCAAAGCCCATTTTTACCAGCTCTACTGCGCCGCCACAAAGAACTGCTTGCTCACCAAATAGATCCGTTTCTGTTTCATCTTTAAAGGTAGTTTCGATAATACCTGAACGACCACCACCAACACCAGCCGCATACGATAGCGCCAATTGCTTGGCTTGACCTGATGCATCTTGATAGATGGCGATCAAATCTGGAATACCACCGCCTTTAGTGAACTCTGAGCGAACCGTGTGACCCGGTGCTTTTGGGGCAACCATGATGACGTCAAGGTCGCTACGCGGCTCTACTTGGTTGTAGTGAATGGCAAAACCATGAGCGAAAGCCAAGGTAGCACCTTGCTTGATATTCGGCTCAATCACGTCACTATAAAGCTCTTTTTGGAACTCATCAGGCGTTAAAATCATGATGACATCAGCGGCTTTTACCGCTTCTTCTACTTCAGCAACTTTTAGACCAGCGTTTTCAGCTTTCTTCCATGAGCCTGAGTTGGCACGTAGACCAACGGTGACGTCGACGTCTGAATCTTGTAGGTTCAGCGCGTGCGCATGGCCTTGTGAACCATAACCGATAATAGCAACTTTTTTGCCTTGGATAATTGATAGATCACAATCTTTATCATAAAAAACGTTCATAAATAGAGTCCTTTTCCTGAATCATGGCGTGCCATGGATAAATAAACACTCAGATTACAGTCACTGTACTAAAGTGACTGGCAAAATAAGCGCTATGTTAAGTTTTGAATAAATAGTTTTGAATACAATATGTGCAAATACTTGATATACAAATAACTGTGTAATGAACGCTGTTATAAGCTTAGCGTTTTATCACCGCGGGCGATACCAATCACGCCTGAGCGTACTACTTCCATAATACGTTCACGACCAATCACATCGATAAATCCATCAAGCTTGGCTTTGTCACCAACGATTTGGATGGTATATAAATTAGAATTTACGTCAACGATTTGTGCACGGAAAATATCTGCACTACGTTTAATCTCTTCACGTACGCCACCGGTAGCCCGTACTTTTATAAGCATCAGTTCACGCTCGACGTGTACGTTCTCTGTTAGGTTTAGCACTTTAACCACTTCAATCAATTTATGCAATTGCTTGGTGATTTGCTCAATCCTTTCAGGCGAGGTAATGGTGGTTACCGTCAAACGTGAAATGCTTGGATCATCGGTAGGTGCGACGTTTAAGGTTTCGATATTGTAGCCACGCTGTGAGAACAAGCCGACTAGCCGCGACAACGAACCCGCTTCGTTTTCCATCAATACCGAAATCAGATGTTGTTGTTGCATTAGGTACGCTCCCCTTTTGTTAACCACATATCACGCATTGCTTGTCCAGCGATTTGCATTGGATACACATGCTCGTTACGATCGACATAAACATCGATAAATACTAGCTTATCTTTCATCGCCATGGCTTCAGCCAACTGTGCTTCCATGGTTGCAGGATCAGTAATCTTGATGCCAACATGACCATAGCTTTCGGCCAATTTTACAAAGTCTGGTAAAGAATTCATATAAGACTGGGCATGACGACCTTCATACAGCATATCTTGCCACTGCTTGACCATACCCAACTGCGCGTTGTTGAGGTTCAAAATCTTGACAGGCAAATTATATTGCAAGCACGTTGACAGCTCTTGAATATTCATCTGAATAGAGCCTTCACCGGTAATACAAACCACATCGCGCTCAGGATTGGCAAGTTTTGCTGCCATTGCATACGGCAAGCCAACACCCATAGTGCCCAAACCACCTGAGTTCAACCATTGACCCGGCTCATTATAAGTATAATAAAGAGCGGCAAACATCTGATGCTGACCGACGTCGCTGGTGATGATAGCATTACTATTAGTCACTTTATCTAAGGCTTGTACGACCGCTTGTGGCTTGATGCCATTGTCGGTACTGGTATCATAACGCAGGCCATGACGCTTACGCCACTCTTCAATCTGCGACCACCAATCAAGCAGTGCATGTTGATCGAGCGCTTTATCGGTACTGATAATATCTAACATGTCTGTCAATACTGACTTCACATCGCCTACGATAGGAATATGGGCAAAAACAGTTTTTGAGATAGAGGTAGGGTCAATATCGATATGGATAATGGTCGCATTAGGACAGAATTTTTTGACGTTATTGGTCACGCGGTCATCAAAACGCGCACCGACTGCCAAAATAACGTCGGCATGGTGCATACTCATATTGGCTTCATAGGTGCCATGCATACCGAGCATACCCAAGAACTGGCCATCAGAACCAGGGAAGGTACCTAATCCCATTAGGGTGTTGGTCACTGGCAAGTTCAAGCGATGGGCAAGCTCAGTAAGCTCTTCATGCGCCTTACTCCAAATCACACCGCCACCAGCGTAGATCACAGGACGTTGAGCGGCCAATAAAGTCTCCACCGCTTTTTTAATTTGACCGCTATGACCTTTTAATGACGGCTGATATGAGCGTATAAACACCTCTTCAGGATACTCATAAGCGAATTTTTCGCTTGGCGCAGTCATATCTTTTGGTATATCGATAACCACAGGGCCTGGGCGTCCAGATTGGGCAATAGAGAAGGCTTTTTTGACGATTGCAGGGATTTCGCTGGCATGGCGAACTTGAAAACTGTGTTTAACGATAGGCCGTGATACGCCGACCATATCCGTTTCTTGGAAAGCATCTTCACCGATTAGGCTACTCGGCACCTGACCCGAGATTACCACCATCGGTACTGAGTCCATAAATGCCGTGGCGATAGCAGTCACGGTATTGGTTGCTCCAGGACCTGATGTTGCCAAAACAACACCGGTATTACCCGTCACGCGTGAATAAGCATCTGCCATATGACCCGCAGCTTGTTCGTGGCGCACGAGAATGTGCTCAATATTTTCTTGCTGAAACAAAGCATCATAGATATGAAGAACGGCACCGCCTGGGTAGCCAAAAATATATTTGACCCCTTCATCAGTCAGTGATTGCACCAACATCTCAGCACCCGATAGCATCACCGGTTGCTCATTACCTTCAGCAAGGCGTTGTTGCTTTTCTTCAAAATTTTTGGCGGCATTACCCGTTTGGGTATGTCCAGTCATGTTTGGACTTTGCGTGGTTTGCGTCACTGTCATCACCTTTTTTTATGGCAAGGAATCGCACTATCTGATAAAAGAAAACAACGGTATTCATGCATAGTTGTTTGTCTCATCAAAATGACTGCTAATCCTTGTCCCTATCAAGAATGTGTGCCCACTATATCTGAGCCGTGCTGCTTTATCAGACAGCATACCACTCAAACATAGCAAATATATGCAAGGTCAGCTTTGTGACAGGAGTTTATCGATATACAGTGACAAGATGCGAATGCATCTTTAAAAGAAGCTTATTATTTGTAGTGAATACCAGCTTGCGGCTATAATAAAATAAATAGAAAAGCACAGAATGTTAAAACAAAATCTCAAAGCTAATATCACGTTATTTGATCGCAAAATCACATAACCTGCTTAACGAGCAAATGTTACCAACACCCATGACACTCTATCTTATAACAGCAAAGTCTTACGAAACACATTAATAATAAGTTTATATTAGTCATTGTAGACGGATAAGTCCGGAGACAATAAATGCAGATTTTATAGCTAACGTAGTAATGACTATTTAATCTAGATTATTGTCACAAAGAAAATAAAACTAAGCAAGCTACTGATAAGCAACCCGTAGTCCTCATTTTCAAGTGCCACGGCAATATCATAAAAGCCGCTCACTGACCAATCAACTGCTATTATATTCGATGGTTTGTGAGCTATTGTCAAGAAAAACTTCTAAAGCCCACCCCTAACTATTGGTTATTAAACAATATGCATTCATAAGGTTTATTTGCTAGAATCAAACAACAATGTATTTATATTGTAATCGAGTGCATTAACCATTATCCTTAACCTATTTATACACATATTTTTTTACTCATTAAGAGGATTTTTACCATGGCATATGCGTCTACAATAAACACCGCTGCCAAATTACTTATTAGTATGGGTACTGCGTGTATGCTAATGCTATCAATGAATGCCAGCCATGCTGTTCAAGTTTATAAGTCTATCGGTGCGCACGGCGAAGTGAAATATAGCCAACATTCTCCGCAAAATGGCAGAAATATTGAGCTGATAGAATTCCGTAGTGATGGCAGACAGAGCAGCGCAGGACAACTGGCGGGTAAAACCGACCCCAATCAAAACAGCAATGCGCCAAGTGCCGAAGAACAGCGGGTCGCACAGCTAGAAGCACGTATTAAAGATCAAGAAACACAAGCAAACGCCCAACGTTGCCAGTCACTACGTAATAACCTGACCAACTTGAATGTTGGTGGCCGTATCTATGAAATGGATGCCAATGGCAAACGTGAGTATCTGGATGGCCGCGAAATTGAGCTTAAGCGTGAGCGTGTGCAGCAAGCCATCAATCAATACTGTAATGGCACTACGACCTAGCCCGACCTAACCGTCATCAGTGATTAGTTGCAACACATGACGTATGGCTACTGGCATATCCTGAGCTTGTAGCCCGCGTTGACCGATTAAAAGCGTGTCATTGTCGCTATTATTGATTTGATTGACTAGCGTATCTCCAGCCAATCCATGAACAACAACCGCTTGGTGCAAACTGCGCGGTTGTTGTTCTAAATCCTGCTGAGCCAATAAGCCAGCAACCACACCCGATAACACGTCGCCCATGCCAGCCGTCGCCATGCCAGCATTGCCCACTCCGCATACATAGATATGCTGCTGTGCTGTTTTCTGCTCCAAAATTAGCGACCCTGCACCCTTTAATACCCAATCACCGCCATAAGTAGTCGCACACTGCTTTATCGCTGCCAACCTGTCGGCTTCCACCTCTTGTACTTTTTTATCGAGCAACCTAGCGGCCTCACCACTATGCGGTGTCAAACGAACCTGATACTCAGCACTGTATTCTTTTAGTTGTGCTATTAGTTTATGACCAGCCCTCTGCAATGACGCCAAATGATAGAGACCATCGGCATCGATAACTATTGGTTTTTTCTCTGCTATGGCAGTTTGTACATAGCTGATAAATAATGCTTCTGCCTTTTTGTCACGTCCAAGCCCCATGCCGATAGCCACCACACTGGCTTCCCTAATCAAATTCTTTACGCCATTCTGGTCATGTAAATTGATGGTCATTGCATCCGGTAGTGAAGTTAATAGCGCTCCATGAAAAGCTTCATGGCAAGCAACGGTGATTTTACCCGCTCCTGCTGCCATCGCACTTGATGCAGAGAGTATCGCTGCGCCGCCCATACCTTGTGAGCCATCGACACGATTGCCCCCGATGACCAACACATGACCATAGCTGCCTTTATAGCTGTTTTGGCGACGCGGGTTTAAACCATGCGCTGTATTAATCAGGGTAGCAACTGGTAGTAACGGCTTACTATTTACCTGATAAGGTATCAGCGGTATATCAATCACCGCACCGCTATAATCCATGCCATCCTTCGTATGCAGTCCGAATTTACGAGCAATCAAGCACAAAGTCACGTCAGCCTGTATTGCCACACGATCGAACACCTCTCCAGTTGAAGCAACCAACCCACTCGGAATATCAACGGCAATGGCCAATGAATGACGTTGTTGAGATACCTTATTAAACGCGCAAATTGCTAATTTATAAATACCAACAGGGGCGCGATCTAGTCCAATACCGAATAATGCATCGATATAAACATCAGCTTGCGACCAATTATCTACTTGTTTGTCCTGACTATAAGCACTATCTTCAAAACGTTGATAGTCGCAGTCAGCAGATAGCGCTACTTGTAAAGCCTTTTCTGCATCAGATGTAGGCCCGTTTTTATGAGCATCATTCGTGCTATTACCTATCTCAAAATCGCGATTATCAAAACCGACAGTAACTATTTGCACTTGCCAGCCCATTTGCTGCAAATAATAAGCAATCAGCCAACCATCACCGCCATTATTACCTTTACCAACCCAAACACTAGCTCTGCGTTGACAAATATGACGACGATAAACGTTGTTTTTAAAAGAGGCATTGGTGTGTGGTTGCTCAGAAAACTGCTCAATATATCGCGACATTTGCCAAGCCGCTTGCTTCATTAAGCTAAAGCTGTCATGACCTTGGGCAAACCACACCTGCTCCATCGTATAGAGCTGCTCGCTGCTATACAGCGAGACAGGCATGGTTGGTTTCGCTAATAAATAGGCTGGTACTTGCATGGCTAATCCTTTAGTATTTTTATTGGCGTGTTATATTGTTATATATAATTTTAAAATCTGATTATTTCTCAATCATATTAGCTTAGCAAAAGCTTACTTTGACTTATGTATCAATATGAATGCAGTTTTATTGGATTTGACCCTTGCGCTCTTGGCTCACTGGCTTATCATAACGGTATTCTCATTAACGCTTACTGTCATACATGAATAATAATCCTCAAACAAACTTACCCAATTCACCAGACGGCGTGTATCAAAATAAGATTGCCGTTAATGGCATCCTAACGTTTGCAACCACAGCAGACGTCAAGCAATGGATTAAGAACCAAGCACAAGCCTTAGGGTTTGCTGACTGTGGTTTCTTATCCGTACATCACCCTTTATTTATTAAGCAAACCGAACACTTAAAAAAATGGTTAGCCAAAGGTTATGAAGGGCAATTGCAATTTATGCACAACAATCACCATCTGCGTGCACACCCTGAACAACTGGTAGAAGGCGCAAAAACCATCATCAGCGTACGCATGGACTATTTAACCCAAGCACCAACACCGCGCGCTGTTACAGATAATGATTACCCTAACCAAGGCATCATTGCGCGATATGCCAGAGGGCGTGATTATCATAAAACCATGCGCAGTCGCCTGAAGAAACTGGCATTAACAATCGAAGCCATGCTTCCTGAGTGGCAACATCTAGATATTGCCACTGAAACGGACTTTATCTTTAGACCGTTCAGTGATTCAGCGCCTATTTTTGAGAGGCCTATTGCCGATGCGGCTGGTCTTGGCTGGACGGGAAAGCACACCTTGCTAATAAACAAGCAAGCGGGTTCATTTTTTGTCCTTGGCGAGCTATTTATGAGTCTTGAGCTACCAGATGATGAGCCCGTTAAGGAACATTGTGGCAGTTGCAGCGCTTGTATCGATATCTGCCCTACTCAAGCAATTATCGCACCCTATGAGCTCGATGCGTCGGCCTGTATCTCTTACCTCACTATCGAACACAATGGCAGTATTGATACCAAATACCGCCGTGCGATTGGCAATCGTATCTTTGGTTGTGACGACTGCCAACTCATCTGTCCGTGGAATCGCTATGCCAATATCACGCCTGTAGAAGACTTTTCCCCACGGCATAACCTTGATAACAGCAGTTTGCTAGAACTATGGCAATGGCAAGAAGCCGAATTTATGAAAAAGACCGAAGGCAGCCCACTCAGACGCACCGGTTATGTGAATTTTTTACGCAATATTGCCATTGGACTTGGCAACGCCAGTGCTAGTGAGGAAACAATTGACCAACTGCGATTAAAACTAGGCATACATAACGAGATGCTTGATGAGCATATTAACTGGGCAATAACGGAGCAGCTCGATAAACTAAAGATTCTTAAGTCATAGCATGATGTTTATAAAATAAAAAAGCCTCTTATATATAAGAGGCTTTTTTATCAATGCATATTTTAAATAATGAGGTGTTTAGAGGTTTATATCTCTATACGTTCAAAAGTAATCCTATGGTTTAGGAATACGTAATACTTGACCAGGATAGATCTTATCAGGGCTTGATAGCATTGGTTTATTGGCCTCAAATATTTTTGTATAATCATTTGCTGACCCATAAACTTCCTGAGCGATCTTAGATAAGTTGTCACCAGACTTTACTGTATACATGGTAGATTCAGGTGCATCTTCTTCAATATCGATATTATCAATTACTTTAGCAACGTTCTGCACGTTACCAATTGCGATAATCGCTTTTTCGCGATCTGCCTGGGTTTTAGCCTTACCGCTAATTTCTGCGGTATCTGTTGAGCCGTTGTATTTAATTTTTAGCTCACTAATATCCAAATTTTGCTGCTGAATGCGGCGAAGTAAGATATTGGCTACTGACTGCGCTGAAGGCTCACTACTTGGTGCTGGCGTATTGGCATCTGCTTTCGTCTCTGATTTTGCATCATGTTTGGCATCATCACGATTGAAAATTTTCTCACCGATGTCTTTTGCAAAGCTAAACATACCCATATAATTGCTCCTTAAACTATTGTTATTTATTATCAATCATTATTATACAATGGTAATTGTCTTTATTTACCGTACTTACCATCGTTGTTTTTACTGACCATTATTAGTATAAACAAAGGCAGATAAGGTAGATAGTAATAGTATGTTGAGTAATGTTGACTTGGCGTAGCTTCTGTTAACGCAATTATTAATCGTATAAATATAATCAGTGAGAAGTAATATCGCTACATCACGTACTGCAGGTACCGTTTTTTCTTGCTTGCTGTGCCTACGCAGACAGAGGCTGCAAAAAACTATACCCGAAGTATCGTAACGTTTTTAAAGTATTTTAACTATATACGTTATCCTGGTTAAAAATAGGTATAAAAAAACCGCCTATCTACTAAGATAAGCGGTTATATCGAACCTGTCGAGCAAGTTGCTAGTTATAGCTGCGCTTGTACATAGTCGATTGCTTTTTGAACCGTGGTCAGCTCTGCTGAATCTTCATCAGGAATAGTGATGCCAAAATCGCTCTCGAATGACATTACCAATTCAACTAGGTCTAATGAATCAGCGCCTAAGTCTTCCATAAATGAAGCGTCGTTGTTGATGTCTTCAACATTCATACCTAATTGCTCAGCTACTGCAGCTTTAACTCTTAGCTCGGTATCATTACTCATGTAGATTTCTCCTTTTTGATCTATTATTTTACGAATTACCATAGCCCTGTCATTAGACGCTATGGCATAGTATATAAAATGGGATTTTCAGATTAGCATGCCGTTTGAGTGCTTCATAACCAGTCATACGTTTTGACTAATGTCTAGTAAAGCCTCGCTATCATACAGGGCTTTGACATAAAAGTGTCCGTCATTATAGCACCCTTTATTATAGTTTACACTCGTTCACACAGTTTTTTATTATAAGTATGTAACGCTGATTTGTTACTTACATATACATGCCACCATTGACTGGAATAACGGCACCAGTGATGTAACTGGCTTCATCGCTGGCTAAAAAATGTACGGCTGCGGCAATGTCTTCTGGTTGACCAAGGCGGCTGATTGGTACGGCATCTAACATAGAATTTAGGAGGCGCTCATCGAGCTCATCTGTCATATCAGTCTCAATCAAGCCTGGCGCTACACAGTTGATGGTCACTTGTCGTGAGCCAATTTCACGGGCCAAAGTGCGACTGAATCCTTCTATACCTGCTTTGGTCGCCGCATAGTTAGATTGACCTGCATTGCCCATTTGAGCAACCACAGAGGTGATGCTAATGATGCGACCGCGGCGCGCTTTCATCATACCGCGTACAGCGCGCTTACTCATGCGATAAACCGACGTCAAATTGGTATCAATGACATTATCCCAATCGTCATCTTTCATGCGCATTAGTAGGCCGTCTTGGGTGATACCAGCATTATTGACCAATACTTGCACCGCCCCGTAGACACTCTCAATCTCTTCGAACAACTTATCAATCTGTGCGGTATCACGTACATCTAAAACGCGCCCGATACCCCCGCTATCGTGGAGATAGTCTTCGATAAGTTCAGCACCTTTTTCAGTGGTCGCTGTGCCAATGACAAAATGTCCTTCTTTAGCAAAACGTTTGGCGACGGCTTTACCGATGCCACGGCTAGCACCGCTCACTAATGTAATCGTACGGCTCATGATAACACCTCTATTAACTTATCAAGACGGGCAGGCTTATCAGTAGGATAGCTAGTAATTGGCTGTGCTTGACGCTTCGCCAAATTGCTTAATACATTACCACTGCCACATTCGATTAAAATATTAACTTGTTTGTCAGCCAGCTCTTGCATGGTTTTTGACCATAATACTGGCTCACTTAATTGCTCGGTCAACGCCTGTTTGATACCTACCGCACTGGTCTCAACACGCGCATGGCGATTTTGAATCACAGGAATGGTCGCTTGATCAAACTGAATCTCAGCCAGTATCTCAGCTAATGCGTCGCTAGCAGGCGCCATAAGGGCACAGTGTGATGGTACACTTACCTTTAACGAGATCGATTTTTTGCCCGTGTTTTGTACTTTATCAATAACTGCATTAACACCAGCCGCATTACCGGATATGACCACCTGTCCTGGGCTATTAAAGTTGGCTGCGCCAACCACTGCATCATCGACGTGTTCAGCCGCTTGCTCACATAGGTTTTCAACCCGATGGTCCTCAAGTCCTAACACTGCTGCCATAGCAGTATCCACGCCCACCACAGCCTCTTGCATTAACTGACCGCGCTTATGTACCAATGTTACTGCATCAGCAAGCGATATCACCCCAGCCGCACACAGAGCACTATATTCGCCCAAAGAATGACCCGCCAGATAACAAGGCGTATTATCTATTTTTTGTTTTAATATACGCCAAATCGCGATGCTCGCCGTCAGTAATGCGGGCTGAGTATATTGAGTTTGATTGAGCTTTTCTTCATCCTGACAAATTACCCATAAATCTTCACCAAGCGCGTCACTCGCTTCAGTAAAAGTATCACGAATCTCTGGATAGATTTCGGCAAGCTCGCTAGTCATCGCGACTACTTGAGAGCCTTGTCCAGGAAAAATTACCGCAATACGTGTAGGCTGGTTTTTTACCATATCGGGTGCAGAGGCCATAACCAATATTCCTTATATAATTGGAAATATCCCTAAAAACAATGGGGTTTATTATATTATTAGATACAATAATTGTTAAATACAATAATTGTTGGATCATGTGCAAAGCCGTTACTTTGATTGTTTATCAATAGAAACGGACTATCAGTAAACTATACACTGACGCACACTATTATCATAGTGAATGAAAATTAAACGCGTATAGCAAAACGCTATTTGAGTTAAAACAAGGCATAAACCGATAGACTGTGTCGGTTCACTTTTATAGCTAATAAAGGCTGGCGTTAAAAGCTATTGGATTATTGACCATAAAAACCAATAACAAAAAGCCAAGTTATCCAGCCACATAATATATGATAGCGAAATAACTTGGCTTTTTTTAACTCAAAGCTTACCGTCTAATAACAGCGATGCAAAAATAACGATAGTCACTAGTACTATCATTATTTTACATTAGCCATTATCTAGCCAGTAACTTAAACGTCTTGACTGACCTTGAATAACTGGCGGCCACGGTAGAAACCATCTTTAGTCATATGATGACGACGATGTTTTTCACCAGTGGTAGCATCTACGCTTAGCTCAGCCACTTCCATACGATGGTGTGAACGGCGCATGTCACGACGAGAACGGCTTTTACGACTTTTTTGAACAGCCATGATATAGCTCCTATACTTAAAAGGGATAAGCTTAAAATTCAGCTTTCATCGATACTGACAGAGGCTATAAATCACAACAACCTAAGTCTTAAGCATCATTAGTTAAATAGATTGCCACCTACATAAAGTACTGACCATGTCTAAAACCTATAAAGATTTGCTCAGTCAGCTTCTATCAGCAAGTAACTTGTTGCTAGAATGCAATAAATCGGACATTATACGCATGTTTCATGCATTAATAAAGCCCTGCCTTCACTCTTCTGCACAAAGCTGATAAAAGACACTATAAATATACTCCATAGCGTGTCTATTACGCTGTAGCTTGTTATATTATAGCTTGCCTTTGAGTGAGGCTAAAGCGGCAAAAGGATTTTCGCTTTCTTCTTCTTCTGGAATCTCGCCAAATTGCTCAACACTCATTTCACAATCATCGTGCTTCGGCGCCATTGGCGTTTTGAGCAATATTTCGTCTTCTACCAATTTTTTAAATGGCAATAGACGTTCTGGAGCCGGATCAGTTATGATTTCATCGAGTAATAAGTAATCTTGTTCATCATCGATTAAGCGCGCTTGGCTATCATCCTCTAACAGCGCAATATCATAATCGTCAGACAAGTCGACTGCCACTGGTTGCAAACAGCGTTGACAAGTTAACCAAACATCACCCGTCAATGTAAACGCTAAGTGCAACACATTGTTGCGGCGATACAAATCAGCATTGAGCGATATTTTTTCTTGCTCATGTTCTGTGGTCAATATAGCAGCGAGACGTTGAAAAGAGCGCGGTTCCACCTCTCCTACCCATTGATAACCAGTGTCTGCCCATTTATCTAAAGAAATAAACTCAGGCATGCTGGTAGAGATAGGCGCTACTTTATTATCAACATCGAGTGCTGACGGTTTATTTTCTGGAGTGCTTGACATGCGCGGCCTCATTCATCAAAACGGTGTATAATATTGCCTGCCATACTAACGGAAAGCGCCGAGCGGTACTAGCGCGAGTATGTTACTATTTTTGGCGCTTATTTGTTACTATATTTTGTGCTTATATTTTATCATTTACTTATATCTATACAGCACATCAGTCACTTATCTTTTAATGGGTTAATATTTTAATTATGATATCGCCTGCTGTTAATCCTGATTTTTCCAACTTATTGTCTGCCATTGATGCAGAGGTGTTACTCAAACATCTACAGGAATTAGAAAACAACAGAATAAAAAACCCTGATGATAGACTAATGGTTGAAAAAAGTGAGCCGTTGGAGCAGCTATCGATACAATGGCAAAGATTTTTTACTTCTCAAACCAAAAATATCTTGGTTGATGACAGCGAACAAGCAATAACCGACTGGCTCATAAAGCTGTTTAACACTCTGTTCGCCAATCAACAAGTCATACTAGTGCGCGGTGATAGCGAGCCAGAATATTTTCCTGCTAACAATAACCAACCAGCACGTATTGAGTTTGCTCATGGATTTTTCCAAAGTGCCCTACATGAAATTAGTCATTGGTGTATTGCAGGTGAGCGTCGTAGACAGTTGGCTGACTTTGGCTACTGGTATGCAGCAGACGGCCGATCAGAGGCTCAACAGCAGGCTTTTGAGCGCGTTGAGATTAAGCCGCAAGCACTAGAATGTTTATTCACTCTGGCATGCAGGCGACCTTTTCAGGTCTCACAAGACAATTTATTTGCGGATTTTGATACCAGCAGCAGCACCTTTGCTCATGATGTTTATTTGCAAGTTGCAGAATATATTGCTAAGCCGTGTACTTTACCACGGGATGCGAAGACTTTATTGACAACCCTGCTCAGGATTTGCTCTACTCGTTAAGTAATCTGGCGATAAAGTATCAATCAAACGTTATTATCATTTTCTATTAACCTTTTTCTACGGATCGTAACGCCTTGCTACTAAACTTATATTTGCTTTACGCTATACTAATGAATAAACCAATAATTACTTAGATTAACACATGAAGTGCAATACCAAATGCGAGGTGAAAAAAAGACCTAGA
>NZ_RRYW01000035.1 GCF_014861365.1 Psychrobacter sp. FME6 | reverse complement strand
TTCTTTGGGTTATTATAACCTCTTAGAAGCTGTCCAATTTTATTATGCCACTACAGTCACGCCTACTCGTCGCCGCGACGGTAATGTCACCACATTTATGGAAACACAAGACGATGGCTGGTATGTGCGCCTCAACCCTGACACCCTGCCAAAGCTACGGGTTAATCAAGAATATGCCAACTTGGTTAAGCGAGGTGATGACAGCCCCGATAATCAATATCTGCGCGAAAATCTTACCGATGCACGCTTGTTTATTCGCAGTATTGAAGAGCGCAATCAAAACCTATTAAAAGTGGCGACGAGTATTGTGCGCTATCAGCAACAATTTCTGCAGTATGGTGCGACTGCCATGCAACCACTTATATTAAAGGTAATCGCCGAAGAAGTTGACTTGCATGAATCTACCGTCTCGCGGCTCACCACGAGTAAGACCATTTTGACCCCGCAAGGGTTATTCTCCCTCAAGTACTTCTTTTCATCCCACGTCAGCAGCACAGATGGTGACATCTCATCGACTGCCATTAGCGCTATGATTAAGCAGCTCATCACCGATGAAAATCCGAAAAAACCATTCTCCGACAGTCGAATAAAAGATTTTTTATTAATAGAAGGTATCGATATCGCCAGAAGAACAGTGGCCAAATATCGTGAAGCAATGAATATTGGTTCATCTACCCAGCGCAAAAAGAAATATTAGTGTCTTAATTCAATAGGTTATCAACTAACTGACAGCATCATCAATAATTCTATTTCAAAAATAAAAAATAAAATTTTTTGATTATATAGAAACATTGAAGAAACAACTGCTTTTATTACATTTAATTACAACTTACTGGCTTGCTACTATTCAATTTTCATGACAAATTAGAGTCATACCAACAACAAAATCCAAGTGTCGATTTAGCATATTTAATCACTTCAATAATTAAAGAGATGAGAGAATGGTACGTTTACATTTTGCTAAAGGCACTGGTTATAAAGCCTTGGTTAATAAAAAAACGAGGGCAGTTATTGGTAACGTAGGATGATAAAAGCAGGAATGCTCACTCATCTGTTGACTGTAAGTATCAATGTAAGCAACGATAAAAGGACAATAATATGAATGTTTCTATCAGTGGTCACCATATCAGTATTACCGATGCAATGGACACAGCAGTTCGTGAAAAGCTTGAAAAAGTAGAGCGTCACTTCGATCAGATTCAAAGTATTAAAGTGATATTATCGCTAGATAACAGCGGCGCAAGTGACGGTGGTAAAAAAAGTCATAAAGCTGAAGCGATTATGCGAGTCTCGGGTAAAGAGATGTTTGTCCAAGCGCTTGACGATGATATGTATAAAGCTATCAATGAGATGGCAGACAAACTTGATAGACAAGTACGCAAATATAAAACCAAAATGGAGAGTAAAAAGACACAGGGTGCAGGGCGTGATGGACGCTATGAAGAGCTGACGACAGCAGATGCAGCTCCTGCAGTTTGATTTTATAATGTATGTTTAGGGTGTTTGAGGATAAATGGCTGCTGGCTAATATAATAACAAATAGTATCAATGACCATATCTTTAGATATCTCTAAACCAAACATATAAAAAGGAAAAAGACCTCAAACGTACGAGACGTTGAGGTCTTTTTTATTGTCCGCTTCTTTAGAAAATCGACTATAGTGAACTTAACACTACCAGCCTCTTTGAGCGTAGAAAAACGCTTAACCACC
Source organism: Psychrobacter sp. FME6 (assembly GCF_014861365.1). Taxonomy (GTDB): domain Bacteria; phylum Pseudomonadota; class Gammaproteobacteria; order Pseudomonadales; family Moraxellaceae; genus Psychrobacter. The sequence goes on along the minus strand of NZ_RRYW01000035.1, from coordinate 29,254 downwards.
ACCAACTGCTTGTACTACTTCGATGCTCATACCTTCAACAATATGCATTTTATCAAGCTCACTTTTTGGGATAAGGTCACCGTCCACTTCTACGGCATAACGTCCTTTACTGAGTCCAAGCTCATTGACGACCATTTGTACCGTCTGGTGAGTGGTCTGTAGGTTTTTACCGTTCACACTGATATTGCTCATAAAATATACTCCTTAATTAACCAACATTATCAATCAAGATTACTTTTTGCAGCATTGTCACCATTCAGGTGGTATTTGACATTTCTTTTATTAGCAATCGGTTATTTCATCGCCGAGTTATTGAGTTTAAATGCCGACAGCGCCAACCATAGCCAACCTGCAATCATCAGAACGCCACCGATAGGGGTAATTGCTCCAAACCAAAGCGGCGCGCCAAGCGTCATCGCATATAAGCTACCCGCAAATATTAAAATACCTATTTGCAATAGCCATGCAGTGGTTTGAGTGGCATATTTGAGTCGAATCAATAGGCCAACCAGCAGTAGGCCAAGACCATGGACAAATAAATACAGGGTTGCGGTATGCCACCATTCGAGTTGTTGAGTGCTGGCGATGTTTGTTAGACCATGCGCGCCAAAGGCGCCCAAAGCCACGGCGATGGCCATATTAATCGCTGCAATACCTATCCAATTTAACATGGCAAACTCGTATTATTTAAAGGCGCTTTATTTAAGAACGCTTTATTTAAAGGGTACACGCGACTGGAATATAGTCAGGTCAATATAAAGGAGATGCAGTGGGACTGCTATCAATTTTTTGTAGCCTCTGTCGGCGTAGGCACAGCAGGCAAGAAAATTTTTTACCAGTCACGCATCATAATGTCGTGTATGTATTTTATTTGGTATCGACCATATCACTGCGACTGAAAATAACAGCTATTGAATGTCATCTGGCAAAATAACGCTATCAATAGTCATGGCATCGCGAATTTTGTCCATGGCATTTTTTTCGATTTGGCGTACACGCTCGGCAGAGATAGAATAGACCGCTGCCAATTCATGCAAGGTTGATTTTTGCTCAGACAGCCAACGCTGCTCGACGATATCGCGTGAACGGTCATCGAGGGTATCCATGGCTGCTATCAACGCTGATGAGTTATTTTCTTCCCAGTCTGCTTCTTCTAGCTGCTCAGCAGGATCAATACCATCCTCTAAAAACAGCTGCGGCGCATAACGTCCATCATCATCATCGCTAGATTGCGCTTCAAATGAAGCATCATAAGAGGTCAAGCGCGACTCCATCTCTAACACTTGCTTGCGCGTCACGTTTAAATCGTTGGCAATCGCATCGGCTTCTTCTAATGTCAGCTGGTTATTGGTTTTTTTAAGACTGCGTAAATTAAAGAATAGCTTACGATGGGCCTTGGTCGTCGCGACTTTCACAATGCGCCAGTTACGAATCACGAATTCATGAATCTCCGCCTTAATCCAATGCACAGCAAACGATACCAAGCGTACGCCTTTATTGGGATCAAAGCGTTTCACCGCTTTCATCAAGCCTAAGTTACCTTCTTGAATTAAGTCCGCTTGCGGCAAGCCATAGCCCGAATAACTACGGGCAATATGAATGACAAAGCGCAGGTGCGACATCACCAGCAGCCGCGCGGCTTCCACATCGCCTTCATCATAATAGCGATGAGCCAGCTCTTGCTCTTGGGTCGGTGTCAAGATAGGAATTTGATGCACAGTATTGATATAAGCACCCAGATTGACCCCAGGCGCTGATAAATGAGTCGGCATCGCTGGCACCAAATCACGGGTACTGGTATTACCAAGTGCACTCGAATCATAAGGGGGTCGCTGTGCGGCAGCTTTCAATGCTGCATCACGCGCTTCGTTTTTTACAGGAGCTGCATCGTCTTTTTTACTCGTTTTTGCAGCATCATTAGAAGTATTAGCCATATTCTTGACCTTGGTTAAATAGTGACGCAAATAGTCAGATAAAATCTTTATAGTTGTAATTGTAAAGGATAGCGATGCTTAGTTGCTATCAGTTTTGGTAATGATGAAGTGATATATTGTATCAAAACGCTGTGATGATATGCTATCAGCAGGCGGCTGCTTAGTGGAGTTATGTAGCGTTAGTAGCAGTTGCTCTGCGGTGTCTGTTTGCTGGCTTTGTCGACAAAAAGCCTTGATATCTGCTTGCGAGTTGGGGTCTGTTGCGACCACGTATAAAGACTCATTAAGGCCAACATCGCGTAGCGCTACCTTGGTTTTTAATAACGGCATCGGGCAAGCCAGTCCGCGACCATCGACGAAACGCTTGATAGTGAGGCTAGGTTGCTTTGCGTTTGTGGTGTCATTGAGGTTAGCATCGTCAACACTGTTGTTATCGCTATCTACTGGTAGCAATTCTAGCAGGGGTCTAATCGACTGCTGCTCTGCCTCAGGTAAATGCTCTGATAAAAGTATCGGGTAAGAGGCTCGTATCATGATGGAGTGGCTATCAGCGGACATAAAGGTAACCTTTAAAATATCAGTGAATATATTAGTGCACCACTTGGCCATATTCGTTGGTTTTAACATTTCACGATGACACAGCAGTTATTTTGCTGTGCAGCATGTATTACAGTTCACCATTATAGCAAATTGCCACTATTCAATTGCAGTTGAATATAATCAACGTCATGTTCGGTTCACTAGAATCACATATATATAGTGGATTCACTTTACAACCGAGACAGTGCTATTGGCTATAAATTTTTTGCCGCCTCTGTCACGCCTGCGAACAGCAAGCAAGAAAAGTTTATAGCAATAGCAGGTTACTATTTGCTTTATTATAAACGTATCCATTTTATATGGGATTGACTAAAGCCATGTTGCACAATAGTGACGGGCAGCTGAGTTATTGGTAGTCGAGTACAGACTAGAATTGACCTTATATAAACAAGCTCGTATAGTCGAAAAAACATTGTCATTACTCACCTGTATAGGATACGCACTTGTACCACTCTAATAGACAGTCGATGCTTGGTAGAGCGCTCATGCACCAGTCAAATACACACGAGGAAGCCACGCGTTCGCGAGCGGTGATATCGCCTTTTTATCAATATAAAAAGTACCAATATAAAAAGTGTCAGCATAGAAAGTCTCAGGGCAAAACAAGCCTTCTGTCTATAGCCGTGTCGAGCGCTATTAGGCTGGGAGGGTTAGCGGTATTACTGATAGTGACTAGTACTGCCAATAGTAGTGATGGCAACATGAGAGGTGCGAGCGGTAACCAAATCGCGGCATTCAATGATAACTCATGGCAGTCTACAGGCTCAAAAGATTTAAACTTACCCAATTTGCGCGGGCAAAGCTTAAGCTTCGCGGAACAATATCAAAATAAGCTGCTCGGTGAATGGTCGCTACGCAACGTCAATGGTCGCACCAAGATGGAGCACGACCCTTGGATTCAAGAAACGATCAAAAATATGACCTGGCGCCTCAATGCCCAAGCACGACAGCAGGCACCAATGGGCTTGGTTATTATTGATAACCCAAGTATCAATGCTTTTGCAGCACCAGGCGGTGTCATTGGTCTCAATACAGGGACAATATTGGCCGCCAGCAGTATGGATGAGCTGGCCAGTGTGGTCGCCCACGAAGTCGCTCATATTAGCCAGCGTCATTATGAGAGTGGTGTTGATGAGCGCAAAAAAGCCCTGCTGATGCAGATAGGCGGTATGCTAGCAGCGATTGCAGCGTCAGCCGTCGATGGTGATGCAGCGGCGGCGGTGATGATGGGCAGCCAAACTGTGACGATGAATAACACCATGGCGTTTAGCCGTAGTAATGAGCGCGAAGCTGATCGGGTAGGGATGCAAATCATGACCCAAGCGGGCTATGACCCGAGAGCCATGCCACGGTTCTTCGCTACGATGAACCAACGCAGCCAGCTGAATCAAGTTGAAAATCGATTTTTACCCAGTTTTGTACGCTCGCATCCATTGAGTAATGAGCGCTTAAGTGAATCACAGAGTCGCGCGCAGCACTATCCACCATTGTCATTGAATCGGCAGCAGCGCCATCAAGCGTTATTTGATTTGCTCTATTGGCGTGTTCAAAGCACTGGCAAGCATGCCTCTGAGACAGAATTAACGACAGCCGCTAAAAATAGCGTGGGTGCTAAATTGGCTCTGATGCATTGGTATGGTGAGCAGCAGCGCTTTACAGATGCTATCGACGTGCTGGCTGAGATTAATCAACTATCGCCTGTACAGCGTCAAAAACTAGAGCCTTTACTGTCAATTACCCATAGTCAAATTTTGACGGAACAAGGTAAGTGGTCACAAGCTGCTGAGATATTAGAGAACCAGCAGCGGTTATCTCCTGAACGCCGTGACCTGCGTCTGTATCTGGCTGAAGCACTGACCAATAGCAATCAGCCCATCAAAGCACAGGCACTACTCAAACCATTGACCGAACAGCAGCCAAGTGACCGTTATGCTTGGCAAAGTTTGCAATTGGCCAATGAAAAACTGGCCAAAACCACCGATTCTACACCACTAAAAAACATTGCCACTATTAATGCACTGCGCTATCGCAGCCATGACCAGCTGTGGAGTGGTCGTTATGAGCGCGCACTGACCTCATTGACCCAAGCCAAGCAACTGGCGGAGAAGCTGCAAACGACTGCGCAAGCCAATAGTGCTCGTCCACTACTTGCCAATATTAATGCCGAAATCAAAGCGGTAAAAACCGCCAAAGACTTCGAGCCTTAGGCGGTTGTTTTTTTAACGTGTCAGCTTTTAATTTACCAATCTCTAAACTGCCACTACTGTTGTAAATCGGCTAATGAATCATAGGTTTTAGCCTTGTAGAGCGTCTTTTACCAGCTTAGAGATGAGGGCAGGATCAGCGCGACCCGCGGTTTTATTCTTTAATACACCCATCACGCTACCCATATCACGCATAGAAGTGGCACCTTGCGCCGCGATTTCTGCATTGACCAAGGCAGCAAGCTCGTCATTGTCCATTTGTTTGGGCATAAATTCATTGATGATATCGATTTCAAACTGCTCTTTGGCGGCTAAGTCATCACGATCATTTTCTGTAAAAATACCAAGCGATTCTTGGCGCTGTTTTAGCTGTTTTTGTAACACGTCTAAAACAGCTGCATCATCGAGTTCTATTTGACGGTCAATCTCGATTTGCTTGACGACTGCTTGCACGTTGCGCAATACTTTAACACGCTCAAGCTCACGCGCTTTCATAGACGTTTTAATGCTGTCTGATAGAGTCTGTTTAAGTTGGCTCACGGTTATTATTCCTTATTAGTATGGATAAAGCTTTAGATAATAAACTGCTGATAATTTTTTCTGCAAAAAGACTTGGTGTTAGGGGCTGAGTATTAGGGGCTGAATTCTATACAGCGCCTACCTAGGGCGTGATAAAAAAATTGTAGCATAAAAAACGCCACTGATATCAATCGATAACAGTGGCGTTAGTGTAGCGCTAGTATTTAGCTAATCGTATTGTCGATTAGTACATACGAGTGGTACGAATAGTTTCGCGTTGTAATTTTTTCTTATAACGCTTTACGGCAGCTGCTTTTTTACGCTTGCGTACTTGCGTTGGTTTTTCATAAAACTCACGCTTACGTACGTCTGATAATACACCAGCTTTTTCACAAGCACGTTTAAAACGACGGATAGCGATGTCAACTGGTTCGTTTTCTTTAACCTTAACTGCAGGCATGAAGACTCCTCGATTAGGATGAGATATAAGGGCATTAGTTTGGCTGTGTATTAGTATTTAGCCGTAATATCTCAAGATTACTGGCATCAGCTCAAACTAGGATAATCTTGCGCAATAGCACAAGGGCGCCTATTTTAATTAAAAATAGCAGCAAAGTCAAAGACTTTAGCGTATCTGTTTTGAATTATTGCAAACAAGGATAACTTAGCAGTATGCAACTAATGGAGTCTTATTTTAAATAGAAATGTTAATATTTTTAATAAAATTTTAACAAATAATCAATAAATTATGGACAAAACACCTGCTCAGCAATAACGACTTATATTAAGTCTATGTTATGATAAGTTTTGTTTACTGTCTGACGTTTCGGTCAGGGATGACAATCAGACGCTATAACCAAACGCTACAACGCTTTTATGGCTATTATATTGAGGATCTTTTTTAATGAAAATTGGCATGAAAAAAACAGCAGTTAATACCGCATTATGGACAACCTTGATTCTCTCTATGGGTATCAGTTTAAGTGCTTGTAGCAGTGAAAAAGAAGACGCTGGCACAGAGTCAGGAAAAGTCATGGCTGTCGATAGAGTCGACGATGCGTCAGAACTTGCTCGCTCTAATGCGCCAGAAGCGGAAGATATGGAATTTCCAGAAACAACAGCGGTGCCAGCTACGGATGTTGAAGCAGACGCGACGACCAATACCGAAGAAGGCAGTGAAAGTGAAGAAGAGGTAGCTGCTGATACGTCAGATACTACTGATAGCGCAGCGCTTAATGTCTCTGACAATACTGGTGAGCAGCTTTATAATAATCAGTGCATGGCTTGCCATGCCACTGGTTTACTTGATGCGCCAAAATATGGTGATGCAGAAGCCTGGGCACCGCGTATTACTCAAGGTAAAGAAACCCTATATACTCACTCGGCCAAAGGTTTTAACCAAATGCCCGCTCAAGCAACCAATGGCGTCACCGAAGAGCAAATCCATGCAGCAGTTGACTATATGGTTGCCGCTGCCAGCTAACGTAAAACACACAGATGCAGAAACAGTCGCAAGATCTGCTGTTCAATATCGAGTAAGCAAAAAATCGTTAACTCAACGATGGTAGGCATGGAATAAAAAAGTATCAACAAAAAATAGCTTACTTAACCCAACCGGCAAAGGAATGAATATGAGTATCAATCAATTACGTATGAATAAAAAATCGCTAAATATAGCGGGAAAACTAACGTGGTCAACATTAGGTCTTAGTGCTTTATTAGCACTTGGTGCCTGTAGTGGTGGTGACAATACTGCTGCTGAAGAGCCAGCTGCTACCAACGACACTGAAACTGTGGTCGTGGAGCCTGAAGTCCCTGTCGAAGTAGTAGAAGAAGAGGTCACACCAGAACCTGAAGTAGAAGCAGAACCTACCGAAGTACCAGTAGAAGCAGCAGCAGAAGCGACTGCTGAAGATGCGGCTGAGCCTGAAGTGTTAGCGGCTGATGCTGGTGAGAAGTTGTATGAAAAGCAGTGCAAAGTTTGTCATGAAGGTGGTTTGTTGGACGCACCTAAATACGGTAATAAAACCGATTGGGCGCCGCATCTTGTCAAAGACATAGATACGCTGCATATGCATTCAGCTAAAGGCTTCAACAAAATGCCAGCACAGGCGAGTGATGAGGTTAGCGAAGCACAAGTTCACGCAGCCGTTGATTATATGGTAGCGGCAGTTAGCTAATATCAGTGATTGAAATTTGATAGAATAACCGTCATTGTAAGATTGCAGTGGCGGTTTTTTTATGGCAAATACAAAACAGTATATGATCAAAAACGACATACAATCAGTGAACAGTAATATAGATACATCACCTGCCGTCACGTTTTTAAAGGATTTTGACTTTACTTATTAGGCTTTTTCAAAAGCTATTTTCGATTTTTAACATTAGGGCGTGTCCTCATTTTGAAAATGGTAATAAAAATTGCAGTCAAACAAGGAAAATAGCACAGATAATATCAAGATATTAGCCAGCTATTTGACACAGTTTGGCAAGATTTAGCCATTTTTAACCCATTTAATTGATTTTGTTTAGATTGAGGACATGCCCTAGTATTTAGCCCTAAAAAAATAATATTTAGCACGGCGATGATATTATTTAGCGAAGCGATGAAATAAAGGCACAAACATGAAAGTATTGGGTTTAGAGACATCTTGTGATGAGACTGGGCTAGCGATTTTTGACAGTGAACAGCTGGATAGTGACAATCAAGGTTTGGTTGGTCAAGTACTGTATTCACAGATAGAGCTGCATGCGCTTTATGGCGGCGTGGTGCCCGAGCTCGCCAGTCGCGATCATATTCGCAAGCTGGTACCTTTGTTGAACGAGCTGCTAGAACAATGTGATATAAAAAAAGGCGAAATTGATGCCATCGCCTATACCAAAGGGCCAGGGCTCATCGGGGCGCTGATGACCGGTGCATTATTTGGTCGTAGCTTGGCTTATGGCTTGGATATTCCAGCAATTGGTATTCATCATATGGAAGGGCATCTGTTAGCACCATTGATGGGCGCAAACCCACCCGCATTTCCTTTTGTCTCGCTATTGGTGTCTGGTGGTCATACCTTGCTGATTGCCGCTCATGGTGTTGGGCAATATGAGATATTAGGTGAATCGATAGATGATGCAGCAGGCGAGTGCTTTGATAAAGCTGCCAAAATGCTGGGTCTGCCTTACCCTGGTGGTCCTAATATCGCGAAACTGGCTGAAACAGGCAATCCAAATGCTTATAGTCTACCAAGACCGATGCTGCATCGCGGCTTGGACTTTTCGTTTAGCGGTATGAAAACAGCGGTACATAATCTGATCAAAGATACCCCATACTCAGGCGGCTCAGGCAATCAGTCCGATAGCGATCCACAAGTACGCGCCGATATTGCTGCCAGTTTTCAGCACGCTGTGGTCGATACGCTAGTGAAAAAGTGCGTCAAAGCACTCAAGCAAGCCAATATGAGCCGATTGGTGATTGCTGGTGGTGTCAGTGCCAATAGCCATTTACGTGAGACATTAGAGAGTGAGCTCGCTAAAATAAACGCCACCGTTCATTATGCACCGCCAGCGTTATGTACCGATAATGGGGCGATGATTGCCTATGCAGGGTATGAGCGTTTGCAGGCGGGACAATCTGATGATTTGGCCGTCAGTTGTGTGCCGCGTTGGCCGATGACTGAGTTGCCAGCCGTATAATTTCTTTGCTTATTAGAATGGCATTTATTAAGAAAATAAGGATTACATCATGCAATGGCTTGCCATCGGCTTAGGGGCAGCAATCGGCGCTTGTCTGCGTGCGTGGCTGGGACGCTTTAATCCGCTACATAGTTGGATTCCGATAGGGACGCTAAGCGCCAATATTTTAGGAGGATTACTGATAGGTCTAGCTATGGTATGGTTTCAGCGTACCGGCAGCATGCTATCGGTCAATGCAAAAATGTTTGTTATTACTGGATTCTGTGGCGGATTGACCACCTTTAGCACTTTTAGCGTTGAAGTCTTTAGCTTGATAAATGCAGGACGTATGCTTGCCGGTCTTGGATTGGTTGGTTTGCATGTGGGATTGACATTGTTGGCCACCGCGCTAGGTTTTTACTTCTTTAAACTGGTTTTATAACTTTTGATAGGCATTACTCGCTTAACGGTCTGATATAAGTAGTTGCTTTATAGCAGTCTGTTTTAAGTGGTCTATTAATACGTTTAAAGGGCAAAATAACTGGTTCCCTTGGGGTATACCCAAAGTGACCAGAGCTATGCTGAGGACGCTGAATAAGTTTAATAAATTAGAAAATTTATATATATAAAAAAAATATGTATAAAAAAACGAAATATTATATATATCTTAAGCGGTATTCATGAACACCTATCAAATAAAGCTAACGCTTTAGCTCTTTAAAAACTTTACTAGCTTAGGTTTGATAGTCATCGAAATAGTAAGGACCAATATCAACCCTACAGGCAATGCTGCTAAAAACCCTTGCAGCCAACCATTTAAAAATGCTGTTTGATCTGTAAACCCAATGGTTTTGCTCGCGGTACTAAACGCCAATATGGCTTCCATAATACAAGCCATTAATACGCCTATTAAGAGGTTACGTTTGTGCTCTGTAGTGCGGGGGAGTATATGCTTGATAAACTTTGTCATCAAGCCCATCAATAAAAACCCAATAGGCATTACGGTATAAGCCGCTAACAACGATTTTGACCAAGCGTTGAAAAAGTTATCGGAATATCCTAAATTCATGTAAGTCATAACGCCTGTTAAAATACCGCCTAATACAGTCATCATGGCTAGTACGACCAAGATTTTATAAAGCAACGGTGTTCTTCTTTCTTCTTTAGCGAGAAATAAATCAGTTTCCAAAGCCATTCTTACCTCTTTATCATAATGAGTCATCTTTTGAATCAACCGGCATCTTTCTCTGCTCGTCGATCATTTGCAGATTGGTCTTCAGCTACCCCCGCTTTCCAATAAGAAAACGCATATAGCTCATCTTTTGACCACTCCAGATCACCTTTTAAATACTGACGAATAGCTTTAACAGCTGAAAACTCACTAGCAACGTAAGCAAAACGGCTTTGGGCGGCATCTGGTAGAGTCAAAGCCTTTATTGCGTCGGCCAATTGACTGCCTTGCGTAGGGTTTGCGTTGTGTAGCCAAGTCATTTGAATATTGGAAGCGGTTGGTAAGTTCTGTTCATCTTCTTTGTCATGCACTTCGATAATACAGTGACCAGTTACCGTATTAGGTAGGGTCTCTAGTATGGCGCCAAGCACAGGTATAGCTGTAGCATCACCAACCAACAGAATATTATCCGCTGCTGGACACAAAGCTTTACTTTTCGGCTTCATCATCACACCGAGCTCATCACCCACTTTTGCATTCGTGGCCCAGCCTGAAGCAGGCGCTTCATCGCCATGAGCGACAAAATCAATCCAAATCTGTTGTTTTTCAACATCTACGCCGCGATGAGTATAGGTGCGCATGACAAAGCTAGATTTATTGTTTAGATCAAGGGGTTGAGTTTTGTCGAGAGGGATAGCAACTTTGTTATTAGCCCCAACGGTCATGGTTGCAATATTAGCAATAGTGTCAGGCCGTGCAGTCAGATAAATACGGATATAGTGTGGGGTCAGTAGTTGCTTACCTGTCACAGTCATCACTTCGCGTACGGGGGTTTGGTCTCTATTGTTATTCATAATATTTCAACTTTTTGAGGGTTTTTATAAATTGTGAAAGGATTTTTATTATTGGGGCTATACGTTAAGAGTGCTGATCTCACTTATCGAGAAAGTGGCTGCTCTTAACATTGTCTATCATGGTGCGACTAACTCTAAAAAATAGTGACAGCTCAACAAGGCTAAGATTTTGAGTAAGCTGATCACGAGCCCACTCTTCTGCAACATCAAGCTTTTCCATGACCGCTTCCCCTTTTGCCGTTAGCTGTAGTAACTGACTGCGACCATCTAATGGGTTGTCTTTTTTAATAATTAAGTCGGCGGCTAACAGATCATTTAAGGCTCGAGTGATTTGTGCTTTATCACGCTCCATACGCTTAGCGATTGATTTTGCTGTGACCTCAGGGTTATGACACACACCTTTCAGAGTTCTAATGTGCATCACTGATAGATCTAGCTCTTGGCGTCTAATACCCTCTAACAATAAATTGGTATACGTATGCATCAATTGATGCAAGGTTTCGTGTAACGAATTTTTAGACATATCACTCTCTTCATATGGTTGACATGAGCAACTATATAAAATATAGTTGCTCATGTCAACCATATTTTATATACAGAGTTTCTTATTACTGCGTCCTCATAAGGATGCAGAATGGAATGTACTTTGAGAGGGTTTATAGGTTTTAAAGCTGATGGCTACGCTATTTGAAGCAGCGTTTTTTTACATTATTTAAGGAGGTATATTATGAATAAATTTCAATCTCACATCCAGAAGTGGCCAACAACGAGTCGCTTACTACATTGGATTAGTGCCCTGCTACTACTGGTCACTTGGTGCTTAATGTTGCTTTACGGTAATAGTGATAATTCGTTATACCTCAATCTACATAAAGCATTTGGTATGAGCGTTTTATTTTGGATGATTGCGCGATTGATTAATCGATTACTTACTAATACGCCACCTTCAGTACCAATGCCTGTATGGCAAAGCATCATATCTAAACTGACGCATTTTGCCCTTTACGCGCTATTGATTGCGATGCCAATGGCTGGATTACTAATGTCAGTTTATGGTGGTCACCCTGTTGATATCTTTGGGCTATTTGAGATTCCAGTTTTCGTCACACCAGATCGCAGTGCGGCACGTTTTTACAATGATGTACACACTGATATTATTTGGCCAATGATTATTGCCTTTACACTAGCTCACATTGGTGGAGCCTTATATCATCAGTTTATAAAAAAAGATAACTTAATTAAGCGTATAATTTAGGCTCTGAAAGTGCTGAACATATTTAAAGAATAAGGTTTAATGTTATTAAAACATTAAACCTTATTAGGAATTCAGTCATTTTTCGGTATACTCTAGGAAACTATGCTTTATTTATAGAGAATTCGAGCTGCCTTTTTACTTTTTAGAACTCACACATCTTTCCCATTCCTTCATAGGGATATAGTATTCATCAAGCTCAGTCTGATCTAAGTTGCTAACTGACCTCATATATAAACCAGGCCAACTATCTTCTTCAGAAATATAAGCGAAATCAATTTTAAAATTACCATCTTCATTTAAGACAATTTTAAACTGTGTCCAAGGTTCTTTATTGAAAATTAAGCATTGCTTCAAGTCTTCCATCAGCTTTCGTAAATCAAAGAAAAGATCATTTGTCATTTCTACATATTTAGGCCCTTCATTTGTTTCACATAGTAACTGAAAGTCTTGATGTTCAGAATAAATACGTCCTCTAAAAACAATATTATTATCTTTCAGAGACATTACTGACCATAGCAATTCACCTATTTTTTGATAAATAATTTGATCATCTGTTTTCATGCCATTTTCCTATATCAGTATTTTTTTTGATGCCTTAGCAATTGATAAATGATTTATTATTAAGACTGACGCTGATTATTTCATAATTACTAAAGTTGCATCTAACACTAGAAGCTCGATGCCTGTATAGCGCACCGATCACAGATAGAATATATATGGTAAGTACACTATGAAGTATACTGCGACTATTTCAGTGGGCAAAACCATTGATACTATTAGCTTACAGCCGAAGGTTCAAGTCCTCACTAGGGTACCGTCCTCGTTCCCATAACGGGCTTTATGACAAATAAAATTCTAAACTGGCTTTACGATCCCTTCTAGCAAACTGGCAAACCCTTGCATATAGGCGGTATCTTGACTGGAGGTACGCGTCGCTGCGTATAGCTGACAATGTACGCCGTCGCCTAATGGACGCGACACAACCCAGCCTTTTTTCTCATATTCGGCAACTACCCAATCAGGCAATGCCGCCACTCCTCGTTCACTAGCGACCAACTGAATCAGCATCGCGGTCAACTCCGTGGTACGAATACTCTCAAAGCTTACCTGCGCTGGGGTCATAAAGTTGGCAATAATATCGAGGCGCTTAGCCTCTACTGGATAGGCAATCAGCGTCTCATCGGTCAAATCCTCTGGCTTAATAAATTCCTGCGCCGCTAAATCATGCGTGGGCGAAAGTACCAAGCGACTTTCGTATTCAAACAAGGGCTGATAGCTGATACCCTCTAACGGTAAATCACTGGTGGTAATCAGTAGGTCAATATCACCTTCCATCAATAAATGATGCGGCTCAGGTTCAAAGCCAGTAGCAAAGTCTAGCTCCACATCCGACCATTCTCGGCGATAATGATTGAGTATCGGCATCAGCCAATCAAAGCAGCTATGACATTCAGACGCTAGGCGCAGCCTGCCTGCTTGGCCGTGCGCTAAGCGCTTAAGATTGGATTTGGTACGAGTAACTTGCGGCATGATGCTATCTGCTAATGCCAATACCGTTTTGCCTGCGGGGGTAAAAGTCAGCGGACGAGTGCGACGATTAACCAAACTGATATCATAGTAATTCTCCAGTTCTTTTAGCTGGTGCGAGACCGCAGAGGCAGTGACATGCAACTCATCGGCCGCTGCAGCGAGCGAACCATGTGCTCTTAGTGCGGTTAAGGTATTGAGATGACGGAGTTCTAACATAAGACAACCTAACCGCTAAAGTGAGAAAAATTCATTATAATTGATATGGCGCTGACTTTCATTCAAAGTTTATTTCTAAGCAGCGATGGTTAATGAGTGATGGCAAATTAGCGTCGACGTAATAATAGCTGCGAGATAATAACCAATACCAAAGAAGCAACCAATAGTAGCGTACCGATAGCATTGACTTCTGGCTTAAGGCCTACGCGTACCATCGAGTAAATCCGCAGTGGTAAAATCTCATAACTAGGCCCAGTAACAAAGGTCGAAACCACCACATCATCGAGTGATAAGGTAAAAGCAAGCAGCCAACCTGCCATGACCGCTGGCAGAATAACAGGGATTAAAACGGTACGCACCATCGTTGATTCATTGGCACCCAAATCACGCGCTGCTTCCATCAAGCGCTCATCCAAACTGCTTAAACGCGCGAATACCGTAATGACCACAAACGGCAGGCAAAAAGTAATGTGCGCCAATAGCAGTGATACAAAACCCAACTGTAGACCAATTAGTAAAAATAAGGCCAATAATGAGATAGCCAGTACAATCTCAGGTGACATCATCAGCACAAATAATAGTCCATTTAGCAGACCTTTACCACGAAAGTTATAGCGGTGTAGCGCGAGGGCAGTTAGGGTGCCTATCACAGTCGAAACGGTCGCGGCGACCAACCCCAATACAATAGAATGCCAAAAAGCATCGAGCATGGCTTGGTTGTTGAATAGCGATTCGTACCACTTTAAGCTAAAACCACCCCAATTGTAGCCAATCTTGGATTTGTTAAATGACATCACTACCAAAACAACAATGGGTAAATATAGCATGGCATAAATTAGGCTAAGATAGCCTTTGGCAGCGATGCTACCAATTTTAATACTGCCAATCTTAGTAGAAGGCCTCTTTTTAGTCGGTGCATTAGTCCGTGAGCTATCAGACATCAGGCCACCTCATTAAAATCAGTCTTGCCAATACGGCGGCTACTGGCACGGTAGGCAAGTAATAATATCGCCATCGCCAGTGTCAATAACACGCTGGCTGCAGCGCCAAATGGCCAATCACGCGCATCCAAAAACTGATTTTTTATAATATTACCCACCAATAAATTGCGTGAGCCACCTAAAATATCGGCGACGTAAAACATCCCCATCGCAGGTAATAGAACCAACAGCACCCCTGAAATAATCCCTGGCGTGGTCAACGGTAATACCACATGCCAAAAGGTCTGGGTTTTTGATGCGCCCAAGTCCTGTGAGGCGAGTAGCATGTCATTGCGCAAATCGGTAAAAACGGCATACAGCGGCAGCACCATAAAAGGAAATAATAAGTAGGTTAAACCTGCTATTACCGCCCCTTGGGTATATAAAATATCAATAGGGGTATCGATGACTCCGATGGCCAGTAGTGATTTATTAATCAAACCATTATTGGCAAACAGCAATTTAAGGGCATAAGTCCGCACTAAAGAGTTGGTCCAAAACGGTAGGATTAACAGCATCATGAGCAGCGGTTGCCACCGCGCTTTGACTTTAGAGATTAGCCATGCAAAAGGGTAGCCAAGCAGCAAGCAGATGACCGTGGTGATACTTGCCATCCATAATGAATGGACAAATACGCCAAAATACAAGGGATCAATCATGCGCACGTAGCTATCGATACTGACAGGTAGGCTAATAAAATCGGTGCTATCACGGGTTAAAAAACTGACCGCAATCACCAGTATATTGGGTAATAGCGCAAAGATAAGCAGCCAACCCCAAATCAGCCATAGCGTTGCCGTACGAAAAGGACTTTTATTACTGACGCTAGTACGTGCCATTAGGTGAGATCCTTTTGGGCAGCTAGGTTAATATGGTTATTATTTTCGTCATCAGGCGTAGCATCTTCTGGCAACACCCATTCCCAGCCATCAACCCATGACACTTTTACGCCCTCATTTAACTTATAATCAAAGCTTGGATCATCCTCATCAAAGAACTCCGACGCCTTAATAATATGGCCATTTTCCAGCTCAATAATGGAGTCTAAGGTGCTGCCTTTATAGTTGCTTTCAATGACCCGCCCTAGTAGGCCAGTATGTTCGGCGTTATTGGGATCGTAAATCCGTAAATCTTCAGGGCGTAGCAATAAATTCACGATATCGCCAACTTGGACATCGTTGGCAAAGTCCGGGCGGCGTAGATTGCGTAAGGTAGTCGGACCATCTTGCGCTTGCGCCTCGCAAACCTCGACTTCGATCCGTCCATTGGTCACCCGACCATCACGATCTGGCTGCTCAGGATAAACGCCCTTGACCTCAGCCTTAAATAGATTGGTCTCACCGATAAATTTGGCAGTGAATAAATTGGCAGGGGTTTCATAAATTTCAATAGGCGTGCCGATTTGCTGAAACTTGCCGTCTTTCATCACTGCGATGCGGTCTGACATCGATAGCGCTTCTTCTTGGTCATGAGTAACAAAGACAAAAGTAATGCCCAGCTCACGCTGCAGGCGCTTAAGCTCAGACTGCATTTGTAGGCGCAGCTTATGGTCAAGTGCCGATAGCGGCTCATCGAGTAATAGCAATTTAGGGCGATTAATCACCGCCCGTGCAATCGCCACGCGCTGCTGCTGACCACCAGACAAGTCTTGCGGTTTGCGGTTGGCAAGATGTTCAAGTTGTACCATCGCTAGCATTTCACGCACGCGGGTTTGAATCTCGTTTTTAGGGACTTTTTTGAGCTTAAGACCGTAAGCGACGTTTTGCGCCACTGTCATATGCGGAAATAATGCATATTGCTGGAATACGGTATTGACTGGCCGCTTATCCGCTGGCAAGCCTGCCATCTGTACCCCATCGAGATAAATCGCCCCTGCATCTGGTTGCTCAAAACCGGCAATCAACCGTAGCAATGTGGTTTTACCACAGCCAGATGGTCCAAGCAGGGTTAAAAATTCACCATGCTTGATATCGAGATTGATGTCTTTTAATACTTCCGTTTGATCATAGGTTTTTTTCAGACCAGTCAGTTGCAGTAGCACCTTGTCAGTGTTGGATGGCGCAGTGGTAGGCATCTGTGAGTTTGATTCGGTCATAAGCTTGCTTCCTAAAATACCAAAAGATCAATATGGCCATAAACTATGAATGGATACGGCATTTGGTTGCTGAGTATTATAACAAACCCTTGCTAGAAATCAGTGCAAGTTCGTTATCTGTGGGTTGGTTTGGGCTTTAAGCCATGTAAAGTTACTTTAAACGCCTTCCACTTATTTTTTACGGTTTTTATCCATCTTAACTATAGTCCGTTCTAAATAAAATCGACACGTCAATAATCCCGTGCTACTGGAGTAAATTTTTCTTGCTTGCTGTTCGCAGGCGTGACAGAGGCTGCGAAAAATTTACTCCAGTAGCACTCGTATCAGTTTTAAAGTGAATCAGCTATATGTATATTTAGTACGTTTATTTCAAAGTATTTTGCGACAGCAGCAAAGCAAGCAATCAAGTTAAAATAAAGAATTTTTACTATTTTTTTGGTTTGGTTCCTATACAATAATTTTGTGTATGTTAAATACAACAATATTTGCCATAGCAGACGACTGAGCTTAAAAGATAAGCTGGTATGAAAAGCAGGCTGCTAGAGCAATTCATAATTTTAATCATTTTTATAAAAAAGGACTCTTTATGCCTAACAGTAACCGCCCAAAAACTGGTCAAGAAGCACTGGCACTGCTCAAAGAAGGCAATGTACGTTACATTGATAGTTTGACCAGTACTGATCCCTGTATGCAAAAGCGCCCAGAACTCATCAATGATCAAGATCCTATCGCCATTATTTTGGGCTGCTCGGATGCACGCGTCCCCGTTGAGATTGTATTTGACCAAGGCTTGGGTGATTTATTCGTCATCCGAGTGGCGGGTAATGTGGTGGCGCCATCACAGATTGGCTCGATTGAGTTTGCGGCCGAAAAATTTGGCACTAAGCTGGTGGTGGTGTTGGGTCATTCACATTGCGGCGCGGTCACCGCTTGCGTGGAGACGCTTATTAATCCGGAGCAAAACTACTCTCCCAATTTGCAGTCCATCGTTGACCGTATCCGCCCAAGCGTTTATAACTTGCATGAGCTTGCCACCGCTAATGGTCAAGACGTCGATGCAGATGAGTTGGTCGACCGCTCTATCCGTGCCAACGTGCGCATGTCAGTTAGCCAGCTTAAGCATGGCTCGCGCGCGCTAGAGGATTTAACCAATAGTGGACAATTGCTGGTGGTGGGCGCGGAGTATAATTTAGAGACGGGTACGGTACGCTTTTTAGACAGCTAATCAGTATTGTAGACAGGGCATACCAAGTGTGCTCTTACAAAACCTTATCAACCCTTGCATCGTTTTTTTATTATGATAGAAGGCTGAGCGGGCACCATAACGGTTGCTCGCTCGTCTTAAAACTCTCTACTTTGTCAATATTAGGATAGTTATGTCTATTTCTTCGTCTGTTTCCTCTTCTCATTCAAATACAGGTTCAGCCACCGATAACAATAATAATGAGCCACTAATCGCTCAGCCAGCTAGTAGCGTAAATGTCGATGGTATTCAGTCTATCTCAGGTCAAACCACAGGCTTTACCTTTAATCACACCATGCTGCGAGTCAAAGACCCTGTTAAATCGTTGGCGTTTTATACGGGCGTTCTTGGGATGACGTTACTTGCGGTCAAAAAATTCCCTGACATGGGTTTTGATTTATACTTTTTAGCTAAATTAACCGAGAGCGAGCGTGAAAATCTACCATCGGGGGATGATTTAGAGGTTTTTGCCTTTCGTCAGCGCGGTATTCTAGAGCTTACCCATAATTATGGTACCGAAACCCAAGCAGATTTTAGCTATCATGATGGCAACCAAGAGCCACAAGGTTTTGGTCATATTTGCTTTAGTGTGCCTAATTTAGAAGATGCGGTCGCTTGGTTTGATAAAAATGCGGTCGAATTTAAAAAACGCCCAGAAGATGGTAGCATGAAAAATATTGCCTTTATCAAAGACGTCGATGGCTACTGGATTGAAATTGTACAAGCCGATTTGATGGGTTAAATTTCAACACATCCTAAATTTCAACACACCCTATAAGCAACGCTTGCTCATACAAGTTAAAAACCAGTTGATAACGAGAAAAATAATTAAAGGAGTGACACTTAAATGCCTACCTCTGAGGCAGAAACGATAGTAAATACCGAGACAGCTGCTGTATCGTCAACGGCTGATGCATTGAGCTATCAAAGCATTATCGATTCGGCAAATGAGATAGTGGTGGGCTTTGTAGAGCGTATACCCTATTTTGTCGCAGCAATCGTTGTCATTCTACTTTTCTGGTTTTTATCGATTGTCTTCAAAAAAATCGTATACAAGCTTTTGGGCAGCCGCAGTCGACATCAAAACTTAGTGAAAGTGTTTCAGCGAGTCGGCGGTGCACTGATTGTCTTTATTGGTTTTATGATCGCCATGGTCGTTGCCGTACCAGGGTTTACCCCTGCCAAGCTGATTGGGGCGCTCGGTATCGGTTCGGTCGCGATAGGTTTTGCCTTTAAAGATATCTTTCAAAACTTGTTATCTGGTATTTTGTTACTCCTGTCTGAGCCATTTCGTATCGGTGATCAGATTGTGTCAGGCGATTACGAAGGAACGGTTGAAGACATCAAAATCCGTGCCACGACCATTAAAACGTATGACGGTCGTCAAGTGGTTATTCCCAACTCAGACCTCTATACTTCAGTATTGACCGTTAATACGGCGTATAAGCAGCGCCGCCTACAAGTGGCGGTCGGTATTGGTTATGAAGACGATATCGAGGCGGCAAAAGCGGAGATTATACAGGCATTGGATAAAGCGGACAGTGTATCCAAAAAAGCTAAGCCGAGCGTGATTGCCACCGGCTTTGGTGACTCTACGATTGATTTAATGGTGCGCTGGTTTATTGAAGATGGCACGCAGGCCAATAAAGTCGCCTCGACGCATCAAGTGATTGTAGAAATTAAAATAGCATTGGATGCCGCAGGGGTGAATATGCCTTTCCCCGTACGTACCATAGATTTGAGTGATCCATCAGTCGATGCCATCGTCAATAAAGTTAATGAACAAAGTGGTATTAATGATCAAAAAAATGAAACTGAGTTTTATAACAATAACATGCCATAGTTGATTTACTTTAAAACCGATACGAGTGCTACTGGAATAAACAACTCGGATAAGTCTATTTAGCCAAAAAATCCAATAAAAAAGCCACTATATCTCATGATACGGTGGCTTTTTTACGGTATTGCTTTATTGCGCTATTTTATTGTATCAGCGCAGAGCTGTAGAGCTAATTAGTCTTTTTCCACTTTAAAGTCGGTATGACATGACTCACAGCTATCTCCAACGTTACCGAATTCAGGCATAACACCATCAATGCTGGTCGCTGTTTGAGCGACTGTATTTAATTCAGCAGTGACTTTTTGGAAGTTGTCGGCTTCAGCACTGAAACCATCAGCATCCGACCATACCGCTTCTTTGGCATTACCCATGGTTTCTGGGTTTTCAAAATGACCCCAAGGGCTTTTAGATTCTTCTGCTAAAAACGCTGCTTGCTCTTTAAATACTTCTGCATCAAAAGTATCAGGTTCTTTGGCCATGCCACCCATCACTTTCATTGCATCGCCAAAGTTTTTCATGATGTCTTGACGGGCCTTAACTTCAGGGTCGACTGGCTTACTACAGGCGGTTAGACCTAAGATTGCTGCCATCAACGTGATACCAAAGATAGACTTCAATGATTTTTGGTTAGAGATCTGGGCCATGTGTACTGCTCCTTTATACGTGGCTAATAAAAAGGTGGCGTAGCATAAATGCTCGTCACCTGATTAAATTGCTGCTGTTGGAATAAGTTTTTAAGGGATATTTTTAAACATCTGTTATTGTACAAAATATTAATATCTCAAAATTTGCTAATATGCTCTGTTAATCAAAAAACAATGGGTCGAAAAACTGTTTTTTGAAAACCTCTTTTTACAGACATATTACTTCTAATTAGACCCCAATATTCTTGAAGAAAATAGAGCAATAAGGTGCCTTTTTGTAAAATACTTGTAATTGATTCACTATCAGGACTTAAGATCATCGAATGATATTCAACAAAATAGTCATTACTGGTGTAAATCAGCGCGCCTTTATTATCTTAAATAACAAAGGTCAGCATGGGTAGCTGACCTTTAAAATTACTGTGACAAGCAGTCATTATTGATAAGGCATTATGCCAATATCGACTATAAAGTCAACCAATCGCGTGGTTTTAGGTAAAAATCGGTCAATTCAAACTCAGGTGTGCCCTCAGTCGGTTCGAAGCGATAATGCCAGCTGGCAAGCGGTGGCATACTGACCAATATGGATTCGATACGGCCATTACTCTGTAGTCCAAATAGCGTGCCGCGGTCATAAACAAGATTGTATTCGACATAGCGGCCACGACGATATAACTGAAATTCACGTTGAGCTTCGGTGTAAGGTGCGTCTTTACGCTGTTCAAAAATCGGTATGATACCGTCAAGGTAACCGTTACCTACCGCTTTCATAAAATTAAAGCAGGTTTCGAAATCCCAGCCGCGACTTTCTGTATTGACATCATCATAAAATAAACCACCGATACCGCGCTGCTCATCGCGATGACGTAGATGGAAGTATTCGTCGCACCATTGCTTAAAGTCAGGATAGACGCTGTCGCCAAAAGGCGCACAAAGATCATGACAAACTTGATGCCAATGCACACAGTCAGCGAGTACTGGATAGAATGGAGTCAAATCAAAGCCGCCACCAAACCACCAAATAGGGTCTTCATCCTCTGCTTCGGCCACGAATAAACGCACATTAGCGTGGCTAGTCGGGACATTAGGGTTTTTGGGGTGGATAACCAATGAGACACCCATGGCCTGCGCTTTGCGACCAGCGATATTTGGATGGCGGGCGGTTGCTGAAGCAGGCAGGTTTTTTACGTGAATATGACTAAACATCACGCCCGCTTTTTCAATTACTTGACCATCTGCCAACACGCATGAGCGACCACCGCCGCCTTCAGGACGTTCCCAATCATCAGGAACAAAGACTGCGGGCGTTTGGTTATCAGTGCTGCCGTCACGCTCTTGAGCCTCTAACGCTTGGCAAATGCGCGCCTGCAAATCAACTAAAAATTCACGCACGCGCAGAATGTCGTTATTGGTTGCTATGGTTGAGTCTGTCGCTGACAGGTCTTGTTTATTATTACTATTTGAAATACTCATAAAATATCTATTTATTGATGTTTATTTATTGATGTCTATTTATTAAGGTGTATGGCGGTATTGAAATCTTTATCTAGCAGGTGCCCCATACGGTCGCGCTTGGTTGCTAAATATGCTTCATTCATATCGTTAACCCCAACTACTAATGGTACTCGCTCAACGACATTAATGCCATGCTCTGTTAAGTAAGCGACTTTATCGGGGTTATTGGTAATAAGGCGTACGGCATCTATGCCGACATGGGCGAGCATCGGGCCGCACATATCGTAAACGCGCGCATCCGCTGGTAAGCCTAACATGAGATTGGCATCTAGGGTATCATGGCCCTGATCTTGGAGGGCATAGGCGCGAATCTTATTGGTGAGACCGATGCCGCGACCTTCTTGGCGCAGATACAAAATAGCCCCGCAACCGGTCTCTTGTATTGCCTGCATTGCTGTATTTAACTGCGGTCCACAGTCACACTTTAATGAGCTAAAAGCATCACCCGTTAAGCATTCGGAATGAATACGAATTAATGGAATGGGTCGCTCTGCTGGCGTATCATTACCTTGGTTTGTTACCGTGTTAAATGCGTTTGGTAAACTGCTGGCGCCCGTATTTTGATCGATCACAGACAGACCTACGGTCAGCATCACGTGCTCTTGACCGTCTTCATTTTCAAAGATATGAATATCAAACTCGCCATGACGAGTCGGTAGTTTGGCGCTAGTGATAAGTTGATATGACATTAATATCCTGCATAAGCCGATAGTCGTGGCGGTAGAGCGCGCGCTGATGGTATTTATTATAAATAACACACAAAGTTCACAAACGACGCACGATGATTAAAGCGATAATTCAAAAAAAATGCTATTATGCCATACTATTTTGACGGATACAGTGACAAGTCTTTGCCCTTACATTACTATGTCGTCACTAACATCCGGTATCGATGCAAAATAATAAGGCATAATATCGTCCCTTGGTATGAAAGCGTCAGAGCAATGTTCCATGGCGCCATTATGACAGCGTATTTGCGGTTAGGTGCAGCACAGCTATTTTTATAAAAGTTGCATGGATAGCTTATGGTTTTATGAACAATTATATGGTTAATTACATCGATAACGATGTGGATATTATTGGCGTTGCCTTAGTGAGTATTACGCACTAAGACAACGTCTTGTCAGCAGATTGGTAGGTATCTACGGTTTATGCAGCAGTCAATTCATTCCCCACAGTCTCAGTCCGTATCTGCGCCAGCTGCCGATACTCCTGCCCAACTGTCGAACTTACAGCAAGCCTATGCTGTGATTCCACGCGAGCGTCCCCATACGCCTTTGCTTGACAGTATTGCTACGCCAGCCGATCTTGATATATTTACAACCGCTGAGCTTATTACATTGGCTGATGAGCTGCGGCTTTTTTTGTTGTATTCCGCAGGTCAAAGCGGTGGGCATTTCGGCGCCAATTTAGGGGTGGTTGAACTAACCATTGTGTTACATCATCTTTTAGATACCCCCCAAGATCAGATTGTCTGGGACGTGGGTCACCAAGCATATGCGCATAAAGTATTGACAGGTCGCCGCGATAAGCTTAGCACCATTCGCTCAAAAGATGGTTTGACTGCTTTTCCTGAGCGTGCAGAGTCCGACTACGATACCTTTGGCGTTGGCCATTCATCCACTTCAATCTCAGCTGGCTTGGGCATGAGTTTAGCGCTGCGTTATCAAGGTCGTACGCAAACGGTCGCGTGTATTATTGGCGATGGCGCGATGACAGGTGGTATGGCTTTTGAGGCGATGAATGATGCGGTGCAGCAAGATGCGGATTTATTGGTCATTTTAAATGACAATGATATGTCCATATCCTGTTCTATCGGTGGCTTTTCACGGCATTTAGCGATGCTTTGGGAGTCCGGTTATCAAGTTGATATCTCTGATGTAGGTGAGCCTATCTTACGCCATCGCCCTGATATGAAGAGCTTTGATCGCCGTAAACGTCATAAAGAGATGCGCGATGTCCCGCAGCTAGAAGACAACTTATTTAAAGCGATTGGTTTTACTTATTTTGGTCCATTTGATGGGCACAATATCCCTGAGCTGCTGCGAGTATTATCGATTGCAAAGCAAGTAAAAGGCCCTGTTTTAGTCCATATTTATACCACCAAAGGTAAAGGTTTTGCCCCAGCTGAATTAGACCCAGTCGGCTATCACGCTATCGGCAGGTTGCCAGCTGAAGGTAACGAAAGTAGCGCGACAGAAACGTCACAAGACAGCCAAGTTATAAACAAACCTGCTTTAAAATACTCCGAAGTGTTTGGGCAGTTCCTATGTGACAAAGCTGCTGAAGATGACAAATTGCTTGGTATAACACCTGCTATGGAAGAAGGCTCGGGGATGATTGAGTTTGCTCGTCAATTCTCAGAACGCTTTTTTGACGTGGCGATTGCTGAGCAACATGCCGTCACGCTAGCTGCTGGTATGGCAACTCAAGGTGTTAAGCCGATTGTGGCGATTTATTCGACGTTTTTACAACGTGGTTACGATCAGCTGATTCATGATGTGGCGTTGCAAAATCTCGATGTCATGTTTGCCATCGATCGTGCCGGTTTGGTGGGTGAAGATGGCGCAACGCATGCGGGCGTATTTGATTTTGCCTTTTTACGCTGCGTGCCAAATATGCTGATTGCCGCGCCAAAAGATGAGAACGAATGCTACCACTTGCTCAATACGTGCTATGAATATGATGGCTGCACAGCAGTACGTTATCCACGTGGCGTCGGTACTGGCGCAATTATCGAACAACCAGCACAAGTTTATAATATCGGTGAAGCTGTTATAGAGTCAGTATTAGGTAGCGATGATGCGCCTAAAAAACTGGCGCTATTGGCATTTGGTACTATGGTTGCTACCGCCCAACAAGCCGCAGAAAATATTATTGAGGCGTATGCTGAAGACGAGTGCCAGATACATGTGGTCAATATGCGCTGGGTAAAGCCTTTAGACACTGAATTATTAGAAGCGTTATTGGCAAAAGGCATTACTCATATTGCAACCTTGGAAGGACATATGATTATGGGCGGCGCGGGTAGTGCGGTAAATGAGTATTTGCTCAATGAGTCGCCTGCCTTTAAACATAGCCGTCCCGCCATTCGCAATATTGGAATTCCCGATCGCTTTGCTGCGCACGGTTCGCAAGCGGAACAAATGGCTGACTGCGGGTTAGACGTTCAGGGTGTGGTGATACAGCTTAAGCAACTGTTGTCATAAGTCATATTTGATTTGAATCGTGTGTTGCTTGCAATAGATAAAAGCTCGATCGATAGAGCGAACGCCTGCTAGCCGTAGGTGCTGACTTTTTTACAACTTGCGCAGTTTGTGATGGCTACCTAAATATTGGGTGGGCTTGGCGAAGGTCGTGGCTTTTTCGTTTTTATCGAATAATTTTAGTATAATGCGGTTGTCGTTTTTAAAAGGCAGGTTTTTTAAAGCGCATAGTTATGGGTGTGATGCGGCCAGTCTAGTTGGCTTGTTGTGGGCACAAATTTGGTCTTATTTTTGACATTCATTCATCAAGTAAATGTTATATTCATTCATCAAGCAAATAGGTTATTTATGGAACCCATGGTCGTCATCGCAGCGCGTACTGCTGAAAAAGTTGGTAAAGAAATTTTATATGCGCATCATAACCGCCACAAAATCGAGTTGGATATTGAGTCCAAAGGACTTGATGGACTGGTCACACGTATCGATCGCTTCAGCGAAGAGCTAACGATTGAGACGCTAAAAGCCAGCTATCCAAATCATTCGTTTTTGGGTGAAGAGTTCGGTATGCAAGAAGGCATCGGCGAAGATGCTGACTGGTGCTGGATTATTGATCCGCTAGATGGCACCAAAAACTTCGTTCATGGCGTACCACAGTTTTGTGTGTCTATCGCCGTACAGCATAAAGGCGTCACCCAACACGGGGTCATCTATGATCCTGTTCGTGATGAGATGTTCTCTGCCAGCCGTGGTAAAGGCGCTCGTCTCAACCAGCGCCGTATCAATGTCAGCGAACGCAAAACCATTGATGGTGGTTTATTTACCACAGGTCATCCTCTAGAACGTAAGCGTAATGGTGAAGTGATTTCTTATGCCAAAGAGCATTTTGAAAGCTTGCAGAAAATCTCAGAGGAAGGTGGACAAATTCGCCGTTTAGGCTCAGCAGCACTTGATTTATGCTATGTGGCGGCGGGTCGTTTTGATGGTTATTTTGAGATGTCTATCAAGCCTTGGGATATCGCCGCCGGTGAGCTTATCGTGACCGAAGCACGCGGTGTGGTCGTTGATCATACTGGCGCGCACAACTCGATGACCTCAGGCTCTATCTTTGCCTGTAACGTCAAATTACTGAAACCGTTGATGCAGGTGGTCGTACCAACGTGGGGCGACGCTGTATAAATTTTAATATTTATTTGCAGTATTAAGTGTTAAATATTAAAAAGAAAAGGCTGGTGCCATTATGGCGCCAGCTTTTTTGTTTGTTTAGTACTTTTGTCTTTGACGGTGATACCTTCAAATTCGAGCTCTTTACTGGTCGTTTCTAATAAGGTTAACTCTTCTTCTATTAGCGTCAGCATATCTTGTATATGCGGTAATGCTTTGCTACAAGCGGTAATACAAAACTCAATCTTGTCCAAATACGTGGCTAAGGTTATATTTATTGCTTGTCCATTGAACACGATAGAAGCAGGATATAAAGATTGCAAGCGCGCGCCATTCCAATATAGTGGCTTCTCAGACCCAGGAACGTTAGAAATGATAAGGTTAAACGCTTGTTTCTTAGGGAATAAGCCAGTGGCTAGATTGATACCTTCCCAAGCATAAGCGATCACACTATAGTTGATGACTTGTGCTTGATTCATGCGGCGGAAGCGGCGCTTGCCATTATTCATACTACGGTGAATCAACTCAATCCGGCGCAATGGATTGTCTAAATGCGTGCCTAAATTGGCCAATACAAATGACAGCTGATTGCCCGATATACTATTATCAGTACGTAGCGACATCGGCACAAAAGCAATTAATGGCTTGCTAGGCAATGCGTCCCTCGATATTAAATAACGACGAATGGCACCAGCACAAACCGCTAGCACGACGTCGTTTCTGCTGATTTTTAGCCTTTCGGCGATGTCGTTAAAACGCTGTATGTCATAAGACTGTGCCGCTATCCGCCGTGATGCTGAGATACGTTTATTTAAAATACTCATTGGTGCATCAAAAGTACCCACATAACCATCATCACCATAGTTTTTTAGGTTGTCTAGCAGTTCGGTAAATACAGGTTTGATAGTAGATAGTTGTTCTTTAAGAATATTTCTAATGGATTTTTCGGTAGGCAGTATGGCATTGACTTGGTTACGATGACGCGCCATTAATGACCAAATTGGTAGGGTTACGGGCTCGGTAGGTGATTGTGATAGAGACTTTTTAACCAAGCGCATGGCAGCGATGCCATCAACCAACGAATGGTGAATTTTGAAATATAAGGCAAAACGTTCAGGAGCGCCTTCACTTTCAGGCTGAATACCCTCAATCACATGGCATTCCCATAGCGGCATGGCGCGGTCTAAAAGGCGACCGTGTTCTCTTGACACGTACATCAGCAGCTCGCGTACCCGTGCAGGCTGTGGTAACGCCACGTGATGCAGGTGATGCTCAACGTCAAAGTGTTTATCTTTTTGCCAAAAAATTAAGTGTTCAAGTACTTGGTTAAAAGGAAAAGTGGGTGGTACATCAGAGTCTTGCATCTGTTTTACCAGTTGACAGACAAAACCACTGTCCGCATTTTCCGGTAATTCAAATAAAAACAAGCCGCCGACGTGCATGGGTTGTTTACGCGACTCAAGAAGTAAAAATAACTGGTCGACTGCGGTGAGAAGTCGCATAATAAATCCTTTTATGACAATAATTTAAATGAGTGTTGCTGCATTTATTATTATTTTATAGCTGATTTTTTATTAAAAACTATTAAGGTAATAATTGTTATTCAATTAAAAAACTATTGGAAAAAGTATCCTGTCTGTGGCGAGCTGGCAATGGCCATCTTGCGCATCGGCATACGGCCCGCTAAGAAAGCCTGACGTCCTGCCCAAACAGCATGTTTCATGGCCTGCGCCATCATCACTGGGTTTTGCGCACTGGCAATCGCTGAGTTCATCAGCACACCATCACAGCCCAGCTCCATGGCAATGGCAGCATCAGAAGCGGTACCGACGCCTGCATCGACCAATACTGGTACTTTGGCATTTTCGATAATAAGGCTTAGCGTATGACGATTGAGCAGACCAAGGCCTGAACCAATCAAGCTACCAAGCGGCATAATGGCCACGCAGCCCATGCTTTCTAATTCTTGCGCCACGATAGGGTCATCTGAGGTATATACCATGACTTCAAAGCCATCATCAATCAGCACTTTGGCTGCTTTTAGGGTCTCAGTGATATTAGGGTAAAGCGTTTTTTCATCACCCAATACTTCAAGCTTCACCAAATTATGCCCGCCCAATAGCTCGCGAGCAAGTTTACAAGTACGAATGGCGGTTTCCGCATCAAAACAACCCGCGGTATTCGGCAGTATGGTGTATTTATCAGGCGAAATCACATCCAGTAGATTGGGCTCATTGCTATTTTGTCCAATATTGGTACGACGAATGGCGACGGTGACAATCTCTGCTGCCGATGCTCCAATAGCATCGCCAGTTTCAGTCATATCTTTATACTTGCCTGTGCCTACCAACAGCCTAGAAGAAAATGTACGGCTTCCTACCGTAAAAGTATCTTGTAAAAGGGGTGTTGGGTTAGTAGTAATGCTAGCGTTCTCTGACATAACTGAAAATCCTAATAGCGAGTAAAACAAAATGTTATTATAGCAAAACCATACACGCTTACTTGCAATCTTTTTTGGTTTAGCAAGCTAAGTACAATGGGCTTACTAGGGGCTGTATAGAATTGGGAAATAGTTGAAAAAAATAAGCAACGCCTTACACTCTTGTTTACCACAACAAAGAGAA
>NZ_RRYW01000034.1 GCF_014861365.1 Psychrobacter sp. FME6 | reverse complement strand
TTCTCGCTTGTGTCTTTATCTGGCTGCCGCTGATTTGAATTCTATACAGCCCCTAATGTTTTGGGTATGCTATATTGAAACTGCTTGAAGGCAGGTTTAAGTGGTTTTCTGTACGATTGCTTAAATCATCAGACAGGAAGAAAAACCCAAATAAAAATATACTATGACAATATGACAAGGAAGTTATTATGAAAGGCATTCTTATACTATCAGCACTCTCAGGTGTTTTAGCGCTTAGTGGTTGTTCTACTTTTAACAATATGATTGGTAAGGACGATTCTGGTATGCATGATGTGCAAGCCACCAATAAAAGCACCGCTCCTGTCGCTAGTAAAAACGGCATGTTGGTCGATGCTAGTAACCATATGACTTTATATACCTTTGATAAAGACTCAATGAACAAATCTGAATGTGGCTCTGCATGTCTAGTTGCTTGGCCGGCATTTATGGCACCTAACAATGCCAAAGCTTCAGGGCAGTTTGCTGCATTCCAGCGTGAAGATGGTAAATATCAGTGGGCAGTAAATGGCAAACCTTTATACTTCTATGCTAATGATACTAAGATTGGCGATAAAGATGGTGATAACAAACTTGGCGTTTGGCATATCGTTAAAACTGCCAGATAAAGTTTAATAATAATTTTATCTGTATCAAAAAAGCAGCCATTTAATGGCTGCTTTTTTCATGTGATGCTTTAATTAAGATAGAAATTAATGATAAACAGGCTTTATTATTTTTTCTTTACAGCCGCTTTTTTCTCGACCAATTCACCATCGATTTGGATAGGAACATCGGTGG
Source organism: Psychrobacter sp. FME6 (assembly GCF_014861365.1). Taxonomy (GTDB): domain Bacteria; phylum Pseudomonadota; class Gammaproteobacteria; order Pseudomonadales; family Moraxellaceae; genus Psychrobacter. The sequence continues at coordinate 30,326 of NZ_RRYW01000034.1, read as the reverse complement.
TGATGCCATCAGAAAATGCCGTCATACCATAAGCGGCGCGATCAATAATACCCGTCGCACGGAAGCCGACAACAGGCTCTTTAGTCAGTGGGCTATTGGCGATTTTATTTAAGGTTACATCTAGCGTCAGCGGTTTGGTTTGACCTAGCATAGTGAAATCACCGGTTACTTCGGCTTGTTGCGGATTCTTAAATGTGATGTCAGTCGACTTAAAAGTCATGGTTGGGTATTTGGCGACGTTAAAAAACTCATCCTTTTTAAGATGCTCATCACGCGCATCCCAATTGGTATCGATACTATCTGTGGCAATAGTAAAGTTCATATTGGTTTTAGCAGGCGCTTTGATATCGTAGTTCACCACGCCTTTCACCTCATTAAAGCGACCCATGGTGGTTGAGAACCCTAGGTGGTTCACCGAAAATCCAACGCGTGTGTGCGAGTCATCTAATTGCCATTGGCTCGGTAGCGCCGCGCTTGCCATGGTGGTGGTAGCAAGCGCCGCACTGATCGCGATAGCTTTGGCCGTATTTTTCAGTGAGATATTTATCATTATATTATCCTTGTTTATTGGGGTTTAATCAGTTATTTTTGAGGCGTAATTTTACCTATAGTCGATTCAATTTAAAAACGATACGGTGTTATTGCTATAAATTTTATATAAGATTTACTATCAAAGATAGGTTATTGTTTAAATAACCTACATCTCGAGGTTTAATTGTGTGTTTTATCTAATGTTAGATTATACTAGGGTAAACCATTTATCTCAATATTGTTAAGGTGTAAGTAATGTATGGTCGTGTCAATTGATCATAGAAGCTGCTTGCATCAAAAGTCGAAAACCGTTAAAATCGCGGTTTGATTTTCCCGCTGGGGAAAGGCTAAGTGAGCAGAAGTGTGGTGTTGGGTGCTGGAATAAGCCAGTGACGCAGCTGCCAGACTGAGAGATGTCCTTAGTGCCTCAGTTACGTATGCTGTGGTGTGATTAATAGTCAAAAATACCGTTAATCAAAAGCGCTGTACATACATCGGACATAGAGAGTTTATTATGCGTAAAGATATCCATCCTAAGTACCAAGAAGTTTTGTTCCATGATACTAACGCTGACGTGTTCTTCCTAACGCGTTCAACTGTTAATACCAAAGCCACTCGTGAATACGAAGGTAAAGAATACCCATACTACCCACTTGATATCTCAAGTGCGTCGCATCCATTCTATACTGGCGAACAACGTAAAACCTCTACTGAAGGTCGTGTTGCAAGCTTCAACAAACGCTTTGGTGCGTTTGGTGGCCGTAGTAAGAAAGCTGCTGATTCTGCTGAATAATTTACGCTTATTGCGTCAATCTATTTCACTGAACCATAAAAAACCGCTGATAATTCAGCGGTTTTTTTTTGGTTCAATTTTTAGAGTTTGGTTGGTTGTTAAAACTTGAATATTACAATGTTATACCATTTACAAAAATTAGAGTAGCAAGGAAAACGAGTGCAAGTGCTATAGTCAGTCCTAAATAAAATGAGTACAAACATTATAGCGAGCTACTGGGATAAGTTTTACTTGCTTGCTGTGCCTGTGCAGACAGAGGCTGCGCAAAATTTATCCCAGTAGCACTGTGTTTGTTTTATAGTGGATCGGCTATACACACTGTAGACTAAACGAGTTTGACACAACTAATCGTACTTTTTGGGTTTGGTATTAGTTTTTGAATTAAGTGACTGGTGATTCTAGTAGCTCGATAATCAGCTCTGCTACCTGCTGCGCCCAATAACCGTACATTAGGCTGCTAGGATGGAAGCCATCACTGGCAAACATCACTGAAATATCGATTGGTGTGCCATTAGAATGCTCTTCTATCATCCGTGCAAAGTCAGTTGCCATGTAGGTAACCCCGTCATTATTGGCACAAACTTGCTGCAATATCTCATCAAGGATTGAGGCTTTTGCACCGACAAAGTTATTCAACGGTGGCGGTATCGCAGGCATTTCTGCCATCGGCGGTAGACTCAAAAAAACCAGCTTTCGTACACCAAACTTACGCTGGGCAATAGCAATAATATCTTCAACTTGCTGTTGCCATTTATCTACAGGAACACTTGATGTCGTATCGTTTACACCGACACTGAGTATCATTACATCAGTAGGCTGGCTAGGAGTGGGTAGGACATATAGCCTACGTAAAATATCGAAGCTGGTATGTCCTGTAGTCGCTTGCAACGTCCAGTTCAGCGTACTGAATGTGTTATAAATGGCGGGCTGTTGCTTCAATATTGGAATGAGCTTGCCTGTCAGTGCTTCTTGCTGCGTCTCACTACCCACACCAGCTGCGGCTGAATCACCAACGACCATGAGGTTTAACGTTTTATTGGTGTTGTTTTTTGGCCTACTAGTAGACTGGTTTAGTGAAATAGATCCGCGTCTTTCGCCATTTGGCTCAGGCAGGCGAACGGTATCGCGCTTGATTTTGCGACCTTGATAAAGATAAACAGGGGCGAGTAGCACATCTTTTGCCACCGAGGCTACTTTATGAGTATTTACCATCCTGCACGCTCCCGAATAGTGGTGAGACTGTCGTCTATTAATAATTTACCATCAAGATAAACATCCCGTAATAGGTTTTCTGTATGAGCAGATAACGCATCGGCTTTGATAGTGTCTAATTTGCCATGATTGTTTCTTATTAGTGCCAACCGGCCTTTCTTCGAGCGTTTAGAGCGGCTGGTGACCGGATCTTTATAGATGTCTTTCCAGGTTCCATCGATAGAGATGGCACTGGCTTTCATCGCCCAGCTCATGGTATCGCGATTGACTTGTTGCAGCAGACCACCGCCCATACCAAAGGTCACGTTTTCGGCGCTAAAGCCAGCCTTCAACACCACATCGATAATTTTGCTCAAACTTTGCGGGCTGATACCATCACCTTGAATGACGCGTACGTAGTCTGGCAATACTTTGTAGCCTTTATTATTGGTAGTCGTCCCAAACTTCACCGCTAAGCGCTCTAATGCCTCGCGAACCACTTTAGCCGGCTCGCCACTGTCTGGTCTAATGACTAACGTACCACCCATGTTTTTAACCTCATCTTTTAAGCTGCCGCCCCAGATGTTATCAATGGCGTTCCATAAGTCATAGCTATCAGAGACCACTGAGAAGCTCTTGCCCGTACCGCCAAACTGCTCAATCATGTTGGCAAAGGCGGCGGTTTCACCATCACGGCCCCATGCGGTCATAGTGCTGTGTTCAGCAGCAGGGATTGAGAAGGCTGGCATGTCTTTATCCATCTGATACCAGCGACTGGCAGCGACCAAAGCGGTCATCGAGTCGGTACCAGCGAAGTTGACCAAATGAGCTAGGCTGCCGAGTGCGACAGACTCATGGCTAGAAGCACCGCGTGAACCAAAGTCATGCAAACGAAAAATCAATGACTCTGAATTGTCCGCAGATTTTTCTAGCGCTTGGCGAATGATACCTTTGCAATAGTGCGAGACACTCGCGACCGTCGATGGATACCAAATCGCGCGTAATAACGCTGTTTCGATATAACTTGGTAGCCAATAAAACTCAGGGTCGGTATTGATAACTTGGCAGACCACGTTGGATACGGGCACGATGCTGCCTTCGGGAACGGCTTCGATACGTAATGGCAAATAACCACCATGTTTAATAACTTGGTAGCCAATAAAACTCAGGGTCGGTATTGATAACTTGGCAGACCACGTTGGATACGGGCACGATGCTGCCTTCGGGAACGGCTTCGATACGTAATGGCAAATAACCACCATGTTTAATAACTTGGTAGCCAATAAAACTCAGGGTCGGTATTGATAACTTGGCAGACCACGTTGGATACGGGCACGATGCTGCCTTCGGGAACGGCTTCGATACGTAATGGCAAATAACCACCATGTTTATCGACCAAACGTTCCCAGCCTGCACGGTTAAAGGTCAAGCCGTGCGCTTGAATGACCATTTCCGCCTCATCGATATCTTGATGGGTAATCGGTGTGCTTAAGTATTCTTTGATAAAGGCTTGTAAACCAAAGAACAGCACATCATAGTCGCCTTTACGCGCCTCAACGTAGCTTGATAAGTACTCGCTACCACTTGGGTATTGCACCCAATGTGAGGTTTTATAGCTGTCGCTATTTAAGATCAAATTATTTAAATTACTGGTATACATCACAGAACTCCTCTGCTTTGAGATGCCGCAGCTGCTTTGATGAAAGAACAGTTGCGGCGGTTAACCCTTGCTGTCTATCAGCTTGGGCGGTGAAATTGATAACAATGACATTATAAAGTCAAATGTAGAAAATAGGTTTTATAGTTTTCAGTTGACTAAAAGTTTGGAAATAATGCACCGAAACGTCAATGATAAGAAAACTATAAGCCAACCATCTTAGTGATAATCGCATAATGGTCTTCAAACATCATTTTGGCATCTAACTCGGCAAGGGGTAACCAAAAAGCTGTGGCAGCATCATCGCCGCCTTTTACTTTTGGCAGGCCGTTTGGATCGTTTTTGAGCTGAAAGTAAAACGCTTGGGTAATCGTGCGCCCACGCGCTGAGCGATACGGGTCATCAAAGGTATGCTGACTATGGCAAGAGCCGCGCAACACTGGCTCAGGGACTTTAAGACGAGTCTCTTCTCGTAGCTCGCGGATGCAGGCATCAAATAAGGTCTCTTTTGGATTCAAAAACCCACCCGGTAATGCCCACAGTCCGCGCCCTGGCATACTGCGGCGCTCTACTAATAATATATGCCCTGATTGCACCACCAAAGCATCGGCGGTCATAAAAGTAGGTGGATAAGGGGCTGATTCCCACTGTCTTTTATATTTATCAATAAAATCTGCTTCTTCATGTAGTCGCTGATAATCATCGGTTTTTTTAAAGTCATTTAGTACTTTGCGCGTTGATTCAGGCGTGCGCTCAGGTGTCGGCGTAGCGCCCATTAGATAGCTGTCGCGGATAGGGGTCGCTGATAAATTATGATAATTGGGTACTGAGACCGACGCCCAGTTTGGGAATAGCGATAGATAATACGATGAGCTGTCTTTTGAATGACCAATCAAGCCGATATCCGTTTGTAAGTCGCCAGTGACAGATTTAACACCCGCTTGCACGTATTGTAACCAGCGCGTGTCATTGTAGAGTGCATCGTCCAGCCCAACGCAATGAATACGTGCCGCTTCTGCTGCTGAGTAGACATCCTTAATCATGGCAGCACGCTCAGCAACACTAAACGGATTGCGTAAACTACGCGGTAGGTTAGCTGAGCCAATAAGCATAATGACGTTATCGGCACGCTTTAGTGCTTCGTCGACAACCGCTTTATGCCCACGGTGGAATGGCTGAAAGCGGCCGATAAAAACCAAGTAGCGATAGTGTTTATTATTTTGCGTATCTGGGCTTTGTTTATCCGGGCTTTGCTTATCTAACTGTTGCTCTAATGATTCACTCATATGCGCCAACTTCCTACGACTTATATTTTATTGGTGAAGATTTATGGATTAAAAAACTTATTGCCTAAAAAGCAATGACGCTAATACTGACACAGCCCATTACTCACTGACAAGTGTAAAGATGTTTAGGTCGGTATCTTTAATTGGCATATTTTTCAATCCACGCGGTAACGGTTGGCCAGATCTCTGTGGCAGCGTGACGACTAACCATAATGCGGCTATGCGTATAATCATCTAAATCACCGTGACTGAGCGCGTACTCTCGAAAGACGTTAGATGGGTTTTTAAAGTCGTCAAAAAACAGCTGACAACCAGTGGTAGGGGAGATGAACTTGTCGCCTTTAGCACTAATGGCATAAATAGGAATGGTGATTTTTGGCATATGATGCCGATAATCAAAATAACTGTCGTCAGCGCTATCTTGCTGAGTTATGTGGTTATTTACTTTATGGTTATGAAGATAAGCTTTATTTATCGCGTCTTTATTAAAAGAACCATTATCCATCGCACTTTTTTTTATAAAACTGCTTTTAAAGTGATGGTGTAGATTCCAGTCAAACCACTGACTCATCGTATAATAACTCTCGTTAAAGGGTCCTATTTTGAGTTTTTTGGCAGGAATATGACCAAGCAGACGCGTAAATAGTTTGGCGCTGAGAATTTTAGTGTGGTTTATCGGTTTTATTGCGGCAGCATAGGCTTGGCAAGCAAACAGGGTGATGCTGTTTATGTTATCGATATAACCTGGGTTTTGGATTAAAAATATGGTTAAGCCAACACCGCCGCCGCTATGGGTAACGCAGTGTAGATTGTTAAGTTTTAAGGTGTCAAAGAAATAACGGAAGGTCGCTTCATAGTCATAGGTCGCAACGGTTTCGAAATTAAACTTTTCTTTTGCTATCGAGCTATTACCATGACTGCGCCACTCCATAATGTAGCAATGATGACCAAAGCTGGCGAGATACTCGGCGATTTTTAGGCAGGTTTGTTTGTCCGAAAAAGTCCCATGGGTCAAAAATATATTTTGGGTTTTTATTGTCGATTTATTGGTGGCTAGAGTTTCTGTGGGTGTGTCTGTTATTGTGCAATCTTTTGTGTCAGCTACAATTTTCCAAACGGCGACTTGTTCGCCATCTTTGGTGTCCACTAAATTTAGTGTTTGTATTGTCATAAAATAAGTCTCTATTAATGTGGTTCATTTTTAATAAAGTCGTCAATAAATATTTGCTGAGTTATAGCATAACTCAGCTGTTAGATGAGTTTTATCGCCATTCCTTGAATAAGAACTTACTCCAGCATAACAATAATAAGCATAAAAAACTGCCAACAGTTATTTAACCATTGGCAGTGTTATACATAGTGAGTTTAAGCAGTCATTAAAATTAGCTTTCTTTACTAAACTCGTTGAATGAAGCGACCGCTTCAGCGGCATACATCATCGAAGGACCGCCACCCATATAGATGCACATGCCTAATGTTTCCGCGACTTCCTCTTCTGTCGCGCCAAGCTGCACTAAAGCTTTGGTATGAAAACCAATACAAGCATCGCAACGTGCGCCAACTGCTAATGCTAAGGCAATAAGCTCTTTGGTCTTTTTATCCAATACGCCGTCAGCCGTTGCTGTGGCACCAAGCTGCGAGAATGCTTTGGTGGTCTCAGGGATATGCTTATGTAGTTTTGCCATATTGGTTGAAACGTGTTTGGTGATGTCTTTAAAAGATTTACTCATGAAATGCTCCTGATAGGTGATAGCCATTGAATCGATAGTTTTAAAACTGCAACAGATACCAATAGATTAAATAATTTACTATACTTAATTATAATATATAAAATTACATAATAAAGCAAGCTGCTTTTTGATGAGGTCTGTAGATGAGGTATTTAAAAGTGGTTGTGCGCTGAATTTGTATTGATCAACTATTTTAGTGACTTAGTTAGGTGACTTAGTTAGGTGACTTGGTTGAGTGACTTGGTTGAGTGACTTGGTTGAGTGACTTGATAAGCATGTGAGCTGTCTTTATATAGGAAGGGATGTATCAATCTTGGCATGGGTCAACACGCAACTTTTATGCTTATACGGCTCAAGTGGCTTTTATAAGTAAATTTATTAGAAAATCAGATATTCAATGCCATTAAAAAAACCGATAGCAGTTATTCACTACCGTCCTGGTTTAATTCACAGTAGCGCGGTCGGAATTATCGTCTGAGTGCGGTATAATAGCTTTTATAAACTGATCAATATCTTAATAACAGCGTTAAGAGTAGTGTGAAGAACAACGTCATCAAAAGCAGTAAAGTGACAGACCGTAGTGATGGGTAGCCCCTGTAATTTATGCCGATTTATATTCGTTCAAATACTCAAGATAACCAAATTCACGACACAGTAGCCATAACAGATATAGCGTTTGTGTCATAACACATAGGAAGCATTATGAGTGAACACAATCCAACTGATACTCAAGTAGAACCTGCTGCCGATTACGAGTCAGCGTTAGATACTGAGCAAAGTGATGCAAAAAGCAACATTACCATCACTGAGGCCGCGCAAGGTTATTTGGCAGACTTGTTGTCTAAACAAGATACCGATGGTATCGGCGTGCGTATTTTCGTTGAGCATCCGGGTACACCGCGCGCAGAATGCTGTATGGCTTATAACCAGCCGGGCGAAGAAGACAGTGCTGATTTGAAATTCAGCTACGATGACTTCTCTGCTTTTATTGAAGCGGCATCAGTGCCTTACCTAGAAGATGCGGTGATTGACTATAATAAAGACCGTTTTGGTGGTCAGTTGACATTCCGTGCGCCGAACTCAAAAGTGCCAAAAGTTGGTGCCGATGCCAGTGTCGAAGAACGTATCAACTATGTCTTGCAGTCTGAGATTAATCCAAGCTTGGCGGCCCATGGTGGCGATGTCCAATTACTTGAACTGATTGATGAAGAAGGCGTTGGCTTGACTGCTGTATTGAAATTCGGTGGTGGTTGCCAAGGGTGTTCGGCGGTTGATATGACCTTGCGTCAAGGGGTTGAAGTGCAGCTTAAACAACAAATTCCAGAGCTGACCCAAGTGATTGATGAGACTGACCACACCCGTACTGAGAATGCTTACTACAAATAAATACCGATGAGTTGTTATAAAAGTAATGACGATATCGCCTATGAATATGCTTATTAGTTTCATTGCTTATGACTATTTGTCATTAAGAGATGAGATATTTGCTATTCTTTTAATAAAGAAGCTGGGTTATGATTAACTCAGCTTTTTTTATATCTATCGTTCAGCGATAGGTGCTTTCATATAAGTTGTAATCTGAATGTTTTAAAGCATCTTTTAATCATCGAATATTTATTTAATAGAAAATTGAATTTTAGGAGCGCAATATGAGTGACGGACAACCAGCTAAGCAAACAGAAAGTACTCCACGCCTAGAGACCTTGGCGATTCATGCCGGTTATAGTGTTGAACCAACTACCAAAGCGGTCGCGGTACCTATTTATCATACCAGCTCGTATGCTTTTGATAACACCCAGCACGGTGCTGATCTGTTTGATTTAAAGGTCGCAGGTAATATTTATACTCGTATCATGAACCCGACCAACGCAGTGCTAGAAGAACGCGTTGCCGCGCTGGAAGGCGGCATAGGTGCACTTGCCGTGGCTTCTGGTATGGCGGCCATCACTTATGCGATTCAGACTATATGTGAAGCGGGCGATAATATCGTCGCGGTATCGACGCTATATGGTGGCACTTATAATTTATTTGCTCATGGACTGCCACGTCAAGGTATCGAAGTACGTTTTTTTGACCACAAGGATCCTGAAGCGATTCGCAATTTAATCGATGATAAGACCAAAATGGTCTTTGCCGAAAGTATCGGTAATCCGCTCGGCAACATCGTTGATATCCAAGCCCTGAGTGATATCGCTCATGAATATGGTGTACCAGTGGTGATTGATAGTACGGTCGCCACGCCTGCACTGTGTCGTCCGTTCGAGTTCGGTGCTGACATCGTTATTCATTCCTTGACCAAATATATGAGTGGTACTGGTACCTCGATAGGCGGAGCGATTGTGGATAGCGGAACTTTCCCTTGGGGCGATTATCCTGAGCGTTTCCCACTATTAAATACCCCCGATGCCAGCTATCATGGCGTAAACTTCGTCCAAGACGTTGGCGCGGCGGCATTTATCGCCCGTGCTCGCGTGGCACCGCTGCGTAATACTGGCGCGGCACTTAGCCCGCTTAATGCCTTTGGTATTTTGCAAGGCATGGAGACGTTAAGTCTGCGTATGGAGCGTCATGTCGAAAACGCCCAAGCCGTCGCAGAATACCTACGTGACCATGACAAGGTCGATTGGGTGAAGTACGCTGGTCTGCCTGATCATCCTGAGCATGAACTTGCTAAGAAATACATGAAAGGCACGCCGTCTGCTATTTTAACCTTTGGCGTCAAAGGTGGCCTTGAAGCAGGGGCACGCTTTATCGATGCGTTGCAGCTGATTACCCGTCTGGTTAATATTGGTGATGCTAAATCTTTGGCTTGTCATCCAGCAACGACGACCCATCGTCAGCTTAATGAGCAAGAGCTTGAAAACGCCGGCGTCAGTACGGACATGGTGCGTTTATCGATTGGTATCGAGCACATCGAAGATATCAAAGCCGATTTAGAGCAAGCGTTAGCCTCAGCTTAAGGTGCAATTTTTTGCTAAATTAAAAACATAACTATTCAGTAAATAAAAAGCCCATATCATTGATATGGGCTTTTTTATTCAGGGTCAAAAGCAAAAATATGCCCTAGGCTGATAGGACACGCTGAGCGATATCTTTATAATCTTTTGAGGCCAAGCGCGGCCCGAACTGTTGAATCACCTGTGCCGCTACTTCGCTGGCAAGACGACCACATTCTGGCAAGCTGTATTGCTGCGATAAAGCGTATAAAAAAGCGCCAGAATAGTTATCGCCTGCGCCATTGGTATCGATCACATTGGTAACGGCTGGGGTAGGAACTTGATGGATTTCAATATCTGTCTCACCATTTGGTTGATGGGCGATGATGGCACCATTGGCACCATCGGTAACCACGGCCGTTTGGCAATGCTCAAGTAGCGCCCGCGCCGCTGCCTTATGTTGCTTTTTATCGGTGAATAACTTTGCTTCTTCGCTATTACAAAATATCACCGCGACTTTATTGCCGAGCATGTTAAGTAAGCCTTCTTTGGCAAACTTCACTACGGCTGGATCGGCAAAACTCACGGCGATTTTTGCACCATGAATGCCTGCTTGTTGGCGCAATTGGGTCATCGCTGGCTGGATACCTTCAGACATGGCTAGATAGCCTTCTAGATATAACCAATCTGCTTGGGTTAGCGCATCAAAATCGACGTTATCAGCAGTAATATCGCTTGAGGTACCAAGAAAAGTCTGCATGGTACGTTCGCCATCTTCGGTCACTGCGACCACGCACGAGCCAGTTACTCCACCGGCATGGATGGATTTTTCTGACGTCGCAACGCCGCCTTCATGTAAGTCTTTTAGGTAAAACTCCCCTTGCTGGTCATCACCAACACGGCAGGCGTAAAAAGGTTTGCCGCCCAAGCTTGCAAAAGCATACATGGTATTGGCAGCTGAACCGCCGCCCGCTTGCTTTGATGGTTCAATGTCTGCAAGCTTAAAATAAGCCAACAACTGCTGCTGCTCTTCGATACCTGCCAGCGTCATATTGCCTTTGGTCAAATCTGTTTCTTCAAGCGCGGCATCTGACAACATATATTCGTGGTCAACCAAAGCATTCCCTATCGCCATTACATTGTACATTGCTTATGTCTCCTCAATTAAGTGATAAACGTCTATTCTTGATAGTTAAAAATCATTCAGCTTGTTGTAGCTCAAGCAACCGCTGATATAGTGCGTTCTTTTTTACGCCAGTAATATCGGCGGCCAAGGAAGCGGATTTTTTAACCGATAAATCTTCTAGTAAGCGCTTCAATAATGTATCGTGAATACTGATATCGTCCGAATCCTGCGCCACATTAACGCCAGCGACCACCACCACTATTTCACCACGCTGTTGATTGTCATCTGCTTTGACAAACTCAACCAAATCACCCAACGTACTCTTATGTACCGTCTCAAAGGTTTTGGTCAGTTCACGACAAAACGTGACTTCGCGCTCGGCACCAAATATCGTTGCCATATCTTCTAAACTGGCGATAATGCGATGCGGGGCTTCATAAAATATCAGCGTTTCAGTACGTGAGTTTAGAGCAGACAGTTGCTTTTGGCGTCCATGAGTTTTTGCTGGTAAAAAACCAATAAAGCTAAAACGGTCTGAGGGCAGTCCTGCAACCGAGAGCGCAGCAATGGCAGCAGACGCGCCAACGATAGGTGATACTCGAACGCCTGCAGTATGTGCCGCTTGCACCAATTGATAACCTGGGTCACTGACCAGTGGCGTACCAGCATCACTAATCAGAGCGACCGAATGACCTTGCTCGATCATCTCGATAATTTTGGGCGTTTGAATCGCGCTATTGTGTTCATGATATGCCCACAGTTTATTATGTCCTTTTTGCTTCACTGCTGTATCAGCGTCATCTGCATCACCATTTTCGATGTGATGGGTTGCTGGGTTTTTAGCGTCGTCAGCTTTACTGCCTTTGGTCTCGATGCCAAAATGTGACAGTAGCTTGCCTGACGTTCGCGTATCCTCACAGGCAATGATGGCAACCTGCTTTAAGACGTCAATCGCATGTGGCGTCATGTCGCTAAGATTACCAATCGGCGTAGCGATGATATATAGACAAGCTGGCATCGCGGTAGGGCTAGACATGAAAACCTCGGAGTATTAAAAGCGGGAATTAAAAAAATAAGATGACACTACTATCCATACTGACATTATCTGTCCTCTGACTCAGTCAAGGAGCAAGTGACAAAATGGCCGACAGATAAAAGATGGAGGGCGCGAAAGTGGTTAGTTTAGCATGATGTGCTATGATAATTCTGAAATGTTAAACAGACTAACAAACCTCATGGCGAACCATAAACCTTTAGCCCTTACTTCACCAAAGCAGCGCCAAGGCAGTCTGTTTGAACAACAGGCGTGTGAGTTTTTACAGGCGCAAGGGTTGGTATTGGTTGCGCAAAACTGGCAACAGCCAAAAGTGGGTGAGCTGGACTTAGTGATGGTAGAAAAAGGGTCGGCGTGGTCGACACTGGTATTTATCGAAGTGCGTCAAAGACAGCGTTCAAACTTTGGTGATGCCGCAGTCAGCGTGACGCCAAGCAAACAACGTAAAATTATCAAGGTGGCGCGCTATTTTTTGCAGCAACATCCCACATATCATAACTGTGAATGCCGGTTTGATGTGATTGCCTATAATACCACTGATAAAAACAATAAGAAAAATGAACCACCAGAATGGCTACAAGGCGCTTTTATAAGCGCAGCATGGTAGTTGATTGCCTTTATTTTTTGACTGACAGCGAAATAACAATCAGCATCTTTGCATCAAGGTATCGTTACCAAAAGCCTAACTATCTACCATAAAAATTAAGTAAAGTAGCTGAATTAAAATTATTAACGTAAGCACGATTTTTATAAACGCTACAGCTATCAATCGTCATTATTGTCAATCATGTTCTACATTATCAACCATGTTTCAAGAGGTAAGTCATGACACGGATGCATTTGCGCACTGCTATAGTTGGCTCAACACGTCGTACGGTGACTGGTGTTATGCTAATGGCCAGCATCGTCACCACTGGTTGTACCACCAACTATTTAACCAATAGTACAGAAGGTAATTATGGCGTACCGATGACGGAGCGTACCATTCCGCAGCGATTGCTCGATCGCAGTATCGAACATACGGTCAAAATCAATGTCTATGGCCTCAAAGAAGATTTGCAGCAAACCAGCCGCATGGGTATTGATAGCTTTAATAGCGAAGTTCTATTGACAGGCGAAGTACCTACCGAGGCAATCAAAGCAGAAGTTGAAAAAGTTGTCAGCTCGATGCCAGATGTACGCCGTGTCTATAACGAGATGAATGTCAGTGCTTCAAAAGGCTATAGCTCGACCGTCCATGATGGTTATATTACTTCAAAGCTGCTGGCAAAGGTCGCTGCTAATAGTGGGGTCAAAGCCTCACAGGTTAAAGCTGTCACTAATAATGGTGTGGTCTATATCATGGGGCGTATGACCCCAACGCAGCAAAGCCATTTGATTGATATTGCCAATAGCACCGTTGGTGTGACGGAGCTGGTATTGCTGACCACCGTCGTCGATGATAGAGGGGTAAAGATAAGCGAAGACGATATCATGTATGAGAATGATTTGGGCAATTCTGAGGCAGTGGCTGATGCGAGTGCTAGCCCCAGCCTGAATAAATCTGTAGAAAATAATACTGCTAATACGGCGACACCCATTGTCATCACAGAAGAAGGGGAGCCAGTCGATCAACCCTCATCTAGCTCATATATTGACCTTTACCAAGATCAGTAAACAACGACTATTCAATAGTGTGATTTAGTTTAGCTAAGCTAAGCGATTTGAGCACTCAAATAGAGTTTTAGAGGCTGATTGTGGTTAGGGTCGTATGGTATTTATGACAATAAGCCTAAACAGCACTAACAGGAAAAACACGAAAAGTCCTTATCTAGCCAGTAAGATAGAAGCCAGTAAAAATAAAATAGTGCAGTAGACGTGCCAGCACAATATCGAATGACAGTGTCAGATGGGTTTTTATAAATAGACTGTCGTGATGCTATAGTCGTAATGCGATAAATGGTGGGTCAATATATAAATATAATAGGGATACTGGCGATGAAGGATGTAAGTACAGCGACACAAACAACTAAGACAAGCACGCCCAAACTTATCAGCACAGGTATTACCACCGTACTAGCAGTTGGTGGAATTGTGCTGGCTACCCAGCAGGCCCAAGCGTTATCACCACTTGCTATCGTCAATGGTATTACCTCAAGTGGCGGTGTGGGTGTGAGCAAAAATATTCTATATGGCGATGAACCATTGCAAGACTTGGATGTTTATTACCCCAAATCTTTAACGAAAGCCATGAAAGCCGAGAGTACTATTACTGGTAGCTATCCCATGGTAGTTTTTGTTCACGGTGGCTCGTGGGAGAATGGTAATAAAGATCAATATGCCTTTGTCGGTCAAAGTTTGGCACAAGCCGGCTATGTCACGGCGGTGATTAATTACCGTAAAGCACCTGAGCATGTGTATCCTGACTATGTAGAAGATGCGGCACAAGCGATTGCTTGGAGTATCGATAATGCGACCAGCCTGCATGCTGATCCTAAGCGATTGGCGGTTGTCGGGCATTCTTCTGGTGCATTTAACGCGGTTGCAGCGGTCGCTAATGAAGACTTTTTGGCCCCTTATGGTATAAAGCCAACAGATATCGCGACAGTCATTGGTATTGCTGGTCCTTATAGTTATGACTTCCGAAAATTTGATAGTTCGACAGCTTTTGCTGCCGATGCCACACCAGACGACGTCATGCCAGACCGTCAAATAAAAGGCGAGCAGCCACCCTACTTATTGTTGACTGCCGAAAAAGATAAGATTGTCCACGTGACCAACACCATTAAAATGACACAGGCTTTAAAAGATGCAGGGGTTAGCGTGGAAACAGGTGACATCGAAGGAGCCAGTCATGCCACCAGTATTGGTGCGATGGCGCCACCACTGCGTTGGATCAATGATGTGCGTGCTCAGGTATTGGCGTACTTGGATAAAGCGCTCTAATGCTATTCATCCATGAATAGTTAAGCGCAGTTACGTAAGACAGTACTGTAAGATGCTTAAACTCTTGTTATAATGTTGTCACTTTAAATCTATACCCTATCTTAACCTTTAAGGCAGAATACTTTATGAGCATGAACGCTGACGATTTGATCGCATTTTTACAAACTCACTTCCCAGACGCTTTTATTCAAGCTGCCAACCAAGGTACGAAATTTGATGTACGCGTGGTTGATGCCAGTTTCGAAGGCAAACGCGCCGTTCAACGTCAGCAAGCCGTCTACGCGCTGGTTAATGATAAAATTGCGAGCGGTGATATCCATGCGCTTAATATTCAAGCATTAACGCCTGCTGAATGGGAAGTTCAATCGCAAGGCTAATACTTTTTATATCTGACTAGATTTGTGTCACTGGCAATTTTTTGCTGGTCTATAACTACTGGTTTTCATACTTTTTTATACTCATTGCTAGGTTGTCACCTTTATGGATCAATTTTTAATCACCGGTAGCAGTCGTATCGCAGGGGAAGTTACTATCTCAGGCGCCAAAAATGCCGCGTTGCCGTTACTTGCGGCGATGATATTGGCTGAGACGCCGACGACACTGCACAATGTACCATCGCTACAAGATGTGCGTACCTTGATTAAATTGATCGGTGGCATGGGTATCAATATCCAAAAACAAGACGATACCGTTACTTGCGATACCAAGAGTATCGATAACTTTTATGCGCCGTATGATTTGGTCAAAACTATGCGTGCCTCAATTTTAGTGCTTGGGCCATTGTTGGCACGTTTTGGGGAAGCCGAAGTCTCCTTGCCAGGTGGTTGTGCCATTGGCTCTCGTCCTGTTGATCAGCATCTAAAAGCCTTTGAGGCCATGGGCGCTGAAATTAGCGTAGAGAATGGTTACGTGAAAGCGCAAGCACCAAAAGGCGGCAAGCTAATCGGCTGTAACTTCTCATTTGACATGGTTACCGTTGGTGGTACGGAAAACGTGATTATGGCAGCCACGCTTGCCAAAGGCACTACCGTGTTGGGTAATTGCGCGCTGGAGCCAGAAGTGGTGGATTTGGCCAATATGCTGGTTGCCATGGGCGCCAAAATAAGCGGTATCGGTACGTCAACCATGACTATCGAAGGCGTTGAACGTCTACATGGTTGTGAATATTCAGTGGTGCCAGATCGTATCGAGACAGGGTCTTACCTTGCTGGGGCGTTGATGACGCGCGGTGATGTATTGGCCAAAAATACTTCTGCGCTATTATTATCACCTGTACTAGAGAAGTTTGAAGATATGGGTGCAATCATTACTACTGGTGATGATTGGATTCGCGCGCAGATGACAGGTCGCCCAAAAGCCGTTGATATTCGCACACAGCCGCATCCTGGTTTTCCCACCGATATGCAAGCGCAGCTAATGGCCATTGCTTGCATTGCCGATGGTACCAGTACTTTCATCGAGAATATCTTTGAGAATCGCTATATGCATGTACCTGAACTTAATCGTTTGGGCGCTTCTATCCAAGTCGATGGCCATACTGCGGTTGTGAAAGGAGTGGAAAACTTCACTGCTGCTCCTGTTATGGCGACGGATTTACGTGCCTCTATGTCATTAGTGATGGCAGCGGCGACTGCTGAAGGCGAGAGCTTAATCGACCGCATTTATCATATTGACCGTGGCTATGAGCATGTCGAAGACAAATTGCGTGCGCTGGGCGTCAATATCGAGCGTATTAGTACCAACGATTAGTTTTGATGGCTTAGTTAAATACGGCATTAAAGCATTGCAAAATTAAAAAATTCCCTGTGATGGGGATACCAACTGTACACGGATATGAGTCATTATGACTGAAGCAAGCAACAACCTACCAAGTAACGGTTTATTAAATGAAGTAAATGATGAGTTTGCAGGTTTAACACTGGCCTTGTCAAAGGGTCGTATTTTAGAAGAAACGATGCCGTTGCTACGTGCTGCTGGCGTTGACTTGTTAGAAGACCCTGAAGCGTCACGCAAACTCATTTTCCCTACCTCAAATCCTAATGTTCGCGTATTGATTTTACGCGCCAGCGACGTACCTACTTATGTAGAGCACGGTGCAGCGGATTTTGGGGTGGCAGGTAAAGATGTGTTGCTCGAGCACGGCGCCAATCATGTTTATGAATTGCTTGATTTGCAGATTGCCCAATGTAAGCTGATGACTGCTGGGGTAAAAGATGCGCCACTACCCAATCGTCGTCTGCGTATCGCCACCAAATATGTCAATGTTGCGCGCGCTTACTTTGCCAGCCAAGGTCAGCAAGTAGATGTGATTAAGCTTTATGGCTCAATGGAGCTTGCGCCATTGGTCGGCTTGGGTGATTTGATTGTCGATGTGGTCGATACGGGTAATACCTTACGTGCCAATGGCCTTGAAGCACGCGATCATATTTGCGATGTGTCCTCACGCCTTATCGTCAATCAAGTGAGCTATAAACGCAAATTTGCCCTACTGGAACCTATCTTAGATAGTTTTAAAGACAGTATTGCCAGCGCCTCATAAATTAGTGCTTTATAAAACGATGACAATCATTGGTAATATCAAGCACCATTATACAAATTTTAAAACCAGTTTAGCGCTCTATGATAGACATAGCGTGCTAAACTGGTTTTATTGTGTTGGTTGCTAGACCATTAAGTTTAGGCCACGGCCTAGGGCGTGTCATCATTTAGATTGTGAGGCTTAAAATGAGCAAAATTGTAGTCAAACAAGGAAAATAGCGCAGATAATATCGAGATATTAACCAGTTATTTGACGATGTTTGGCAAAATTTAGCCATTTTAAGACCACTAAATGATTAAATGTGCTAATTGATGACATGCCCTAGTATCATTTGAATAAGAAAACATGCAATAAGCAGTTACAAGCAACCATAAAATTTGTGAACCGCAAACACGCTTTATGTCTCTTTATAAGTGGTCTTATAGCGTGTATTTTTAGCAGTATTTTATGCTCAAACATAGGATGGAATCATGCGCCAGTTAAGTACCCAAGATGCCGATTTTGACAGTCAATTGACACAATTATTAGCCTTTGAAACGGTCAATGATGTTGAGTTACTAAAAACGGTAGATGATATTATTGCTAACGTGCGTCATGGTGGCGATAGCGTGGTACTGGCACTGACCCAACAGTTTGATCAGCATCCAGCAACGACGATGCAAGAGTTAGAGCTGTCTAAAGAGGCGCTTGCTGAAGCGTTTTTGAATCTTGATGGTACTGTCAAAACGGCACTGATCACCGCGGCGACACGGGTACAGTCTTTTCATGAGCGCCAAGTACAAGAGACTTGGCAGTATGAAGATGAGCTGGGTAATCGCTTGGGTCAAAAGGTCACACCACTTGATCGCGTCGGTATTTATGTACCAGGCGGTCTAGCGTCTTATCCGTCTTCGGTATTAATGAATGCTATCCCTGCTAAAGTTGCTGGCGTCAAAGAAGTTATTATGGTGGTACCCGCCCCAAAAGGCGTCCTCAATCCATTGGTATTGGCAGCGGCGCATTTAGCCAAGGTTGATCGCGTCTTTACCATTGGTGGCGCACAAGCGGTTGCCGCATTAGCTTACGGTACTGAAACTATTCCAGCAGTAGACAAAATCACCGGACCGGGCAATAAATATGTCGCTGCGGCCAAACGTGCGGTATTCGGTCAAGTGGGCATCGATATGATTGCCGGTCCCTCTGAAGTATTAGTCTATGCAGAAGGCGAGGCGCAAGATCGCGCTGATTGGCTAGCGATGGACTTATTATCACAAGCTGAGCATGACCGTATCGCCCAAGCTATCTTTGTGACGACAAGTCGTAAGCAACTTGAAGAAGTCGCCGCAGAAATCGAAAAAGCATTGGCAGAATTACCAAAAGCCGATATCGCCCGTGACTCGCTAAAAAATCGCGGCGCGCTTATATTGGTTAAAGACCGCGAGGAGGGCATGGTGGTTATTAATCGCGTTGCCCCTGAGCATTTAGAATTGTCTGTCGATGAACCCGACGCATTGCTTGATGACATTCGTCATGCTGGTGCCATCTTTATGGGTCGTCATACACCAGAGGCGATTGGCGATTATTGTGCTGGTCCCAATCATGTGTTGCCAACCTCGGGTACCGCGCGTTTTTCTTCGCCATTGGGCGTTTATGATTTTCAGAAGAAATCATCGATTATTTATTGTTCTGAATCTGGTAGTAAGCCGTTAGCAGAAACTGCAGATATTTTAGCGCAGCGTGAGGACTTAGAAGCCCATGCGCGTTCAGCCCGTTATCGTTATCAGTAATATGTTTTGGATACTTTGAGAGTTACTTTTAAATGGTACTTTTGGATAGTACTTTTAAAACCTGTTTTTAATAATTTATGTGGCTAATAGTAGGATAACTTATGAGTGAGTTAAAGATAGATACCAGGCTTTGGTCATCTAAAGCGCGTAATTTGTCACCTTACGTCCCTGGCGAGCAGCCTCAGCATGATAATTTATGCAAATTAAACACCAATGAAAATCCATTTCCGCCCTCACCAAAAGTAGGGGAAGCCATCGCCAAAGTCTTAGAGCAGCAAGCGGATGAACTGCGCTTATATCCTGCGCCTGAATCTGATGATTTGCGTGGCGCATTGGCAGAGCTATATAATCTTGATATCAACCAAGTGTTCGTTGGTAACGGCTCGGACGAAGTGCTGGCGCTAGTGTTTGCCAGTTTTTTCTTAAAGGAACGCCCCGTTTTAGCGCCTGATATTAGTTATAGCTTTTATCCTGTATATGCGCAGACATTTGGCGTAGAGCTGGTACAAATTGCCCTAGAAGCTGATTTTAGTGTCAGCCCTGATGCCTATCGTCAGCCGTGTAGCGGTATCATCATTGCCAACCCTAATGCGCCAACCGGTTTATTATTGTCGCTTGCTGATATTCGTAAACTTGCCAGCGAGCATTCGAATTCTGTGGTGGTGATTGATGAGGCGTATATAGATTTTGCTCAGGTAGAAGAAGGCAGTACGGATTCTGAGCTATCAGCCATCAGCCTTATTAATGAGTGTGACAATATACTTGTGACTCAAACCTTTTCAAAATCACGCTCGCTGGCTGGACTGCGTGTTGGTATGGCGTTTGGTAATGCTTCATTGATTGAGGCGCTAACCCGGATGAAAAATAGCTTTAATAGCTATCCATTAGATAAGTTGGCGCAAACTGGCGCGACAGCTAGTGTGTTGGATGTTGAGTATTTTGAGCAGACTTGTCAGCAAGTGATCGATTTACGCACCTCGTTGACAGCAGAATTGACCGCGCTAGGTTATGACGTGTTGCCATCACATGCCAACTTTGTCTTTGCCCGTCCAAAAGATGGCAAGGCGAGTGCTGTAGCGAGTGCATTGCGCGAACAGGGTATTATTGTTCGTCATTTCGAGAAGCCTCGTGTGGAAGAATACCTGCGTATTACTATCGGCACGCAGTCGCAGCATGAGCGTTTGATCAGTGCATTAAAAGCGTTGCAAGCAATTGAGGGTGTCGAAGCTAACTGATGTTTGGCTCTACTGTAATACCAAACCCAAAAAGTACGATTAGCCGTGTCAAACTCGTTTAGTCTACAAGGCGTAGCACTTGCACTCGTTTTCCTTGCTACTCTAATTTTTGTGAATGGTATAATATTGAAGCGACACAATATTTATCAGCAATAAAAAGAGCCTGCTAACATCATGTTAGCAGGCTCTTTTGTACTACTTTAAGCAGTTTTTGAACACACAGCTAATCGTATTTTTTGGGTTTGGTATTATAGTCAGTGAGAAGTAATATCGCTACATCATGTACTGCAGGTACCGTTTTTTCTAGCTTGCTGTGCCTACGCAGACAGAGGCTGCAAAAAAACTATACCCGCAGTATCGTAGCGCTTTTAAAGTATTTGAACTATAGCTGTTTTAGCAAGAACGGATAGCAAATTACCCACTTTATCGAGACATTCTTGATATTCAGCATCGCAGTCAGAAGCGACAGTGATGCCGCCACCTGCCCATAAACTGACTTGCTTCGTATTGTTTGCTACATCATCTGCTGTGCTGGTTGCTTGCAGGGTACGAATTAGTACATTCCATTGTCCACTACCATCAAAATTCATATAACCCATGGTGCCGCAATAAGCACCACGTGGGGCGTTTTCCAATTCAGAGATAATCTCGACCGCGCGTTTCTTTGGTGTTCCAGTGATTGAGCCTGCGGGCAAGCTGCCAAATAATACGGCAAGCGGATGAGTATCTGTGCGTAATTCAGCGGTAATGGTGCTGACCATATGATGCACATTGCTAAAGCTTTCAATCGCAAATAACTGCGGCACTTTTACGCTACCTATCTTGGCATACTTACCCAAATCATTCCGCAATAAATCGACAATCATCACGTTTTCGGCGCGGTCTTTTTCACTATCGATGAGTTGTTGTTTATAGTTATTGTCCTGCTCAGCAGTTGCACCACGTGGCATCGTACCTTTAATTGGCTTAGTACGTATATGGTGTTTACCAGTGGCACCGTCTTTGATAAAGGTGAAAAATAGCTCGGGAGAGCAGCTTAAGAGCTCAAAGCTGCTTGTGCGCTCAGTAGAATTGTCTGGCTTATTACTATTAGCGTTATCATTTAAATGTTGAATCGCTAAATACCCTGCGAAGGGCGCTTGTGTATTACGATGTAGAGCAGGCAAGTAATCGATGATATTCGATGTTGATTGTGTATGAGTGAGACGACCCTGCCACTCTTGGGTTAGATTGATTTGATAGCAGTCGCCTTGCTGTAGATAGTTTTGCGTTTGACCAAAGGCTTGCTGATAATGACGCTTGCCCCATCGTGCATTTAATAGCAAAGAAGCAGGCGCTGACGAGGTTTCAAGTTGCGCTTGGTTGATGTTTTTTCGATTAGGATGTTTATCAGACAGTTTTTTATCTAACGCATCTAAATAAGCAATAAGGGCTATGACAAGTTTGTTTTTTTGTTCTTCATCAATATCTTTATTTGACGCGTTAGCCGTGCTATTTACTTCTAACTGCCAACCTGAGTTATCATTTTTTTTAGGGGTTAGATAGATATCATAATGTCCAAGTAGCGCACACGGCTGTGCTGCCAGCTCAATGTTGCTCGCTGGGCTTAGCTCGTGAGCGGCAATATCATAACCAATAAAACCGATGAGACCGTGATGATAGTTGGGTTTTTTATTTGTTTTAAATGTTGAGTGTGAGTCATTGCTATTACTATCGATGTTATAAGCTTGACTATAAGCAATCAATTCATCTTGCCATTCACTGTAGCACATATAGGTTGTTGTGACGGTGCTGTGATGAATATGGTGGCTGGCGCGGCAAGTTTTTTCGACTTTATAAAGCGTTTCTTGTTTGTCAGAAGGAGGCGGGTCATTCGCACCGTAATAAACGGACCAGCTTACTGTCGGTAATAAGCCAATGATGGGCTGCCCGTCGTTATTGAGCCAAACCAATTGCCAGTTTGCCTTAGCATCTTGAGCGTATAAATATTGCTGTAGCGGCGGCATCAGTTCTGCGGCAGGTAAGTCACCAAAACGCCAGCTAGGTTTGGTAGCTGGCGATGGCGCAGAAACTGTCTGCTCAGTTTTGTGATTAAATGGTGCGACCATATTTAGGCGTCAAATTTTTTGATGATGAGGGTAGCATTTGTGCCGCCAAAGCCAAAGCTATTACTCATGAGCGTTTCGAGCTTAACGTCACGCTTGTCAGTGACAATATCAAAGCCTTCGGCAGCAGGATCGAGTTGCTCAATGTTGATACTGGGGGTGATAAAGCCTTCTTTTAGCATCAATAAGCAATAAATCAGCTCTTGAGCACCGACTGCACCCAAGCTATGGCCAGTCATGGATTTGGTCGAGCTAATAGCGGGTACTTGACTGACATCATCGCCAAAGACTTTAGCAATGGCTTTGAGCTCGGTGATATCGCCTAATGGCGTGCTCGTACCGTGACTATTTATATAATCGACGCTTTGTAATCCTGCTTCAGCAAGGGCTAGCTGCATACAGCGAACGGCACCTTCGCCACTTGGTGCAACCATTTCTGCACCGTCTGAGCTGGCACCGTAACCGACGATTTCGGCTAAAATATTGGCACCGCGCGCTTGGGCATGTTCTAAACTTTCTACCACCACCATCGCACCACCAGCGGCAATCACAAAGCCATCACGGTCTTTATCATATGCTCTTGAGGCAAGTTTCGGCGTATCATTATACTGAGTACTCATTGCGCCCATGGCATCAAACATACAAGACTGTGTCCAGTGTTCAGCTTCACTACCACCGGCGAGTACCACGTCCGCCTTGCCTAGCTGGATCAGCTCAGCGGCATGACCGATACAATGGGTTGAGGTGGCACATGCAGAAGATAGAGAGTAGGAAATACCATGGATTTTTAAACCCGTCGCTAGTGCTGCAGATACCGAGCTGCCCATGGTTTTTGGTACAGCCATGGCGCCGACACCGCGTAGACCTTTTTCGCGCATCGCATCAATAGCATTGACGATATTTTCGGTTGAGGCGCCGCCTGAACTTGCTACTACGCCCACACGCGGATTGTTATTAATAGTCTCAAGTGATAATCCAGCGTGCTCAATAGCATTTAAGGCGCTGACATAGGCATAGAGACTGGCGTCGCTAAAAAACCGTTTTAATTTACGGTCGATAGCTGAGGTATCAAGCGCTGATTTATCGATACTACCGCTAAGGTGTGATTTAAATTGGTGCTCAGCATACGATTCATTGAATGTAATGCCAGAGCGGCCTTGTTTAAGAGAGTCGGTGACAGTAGCTAAATCATGTCCGATACAAGAGACAATCCCTGCTCCAGTGATAACAACGCGGCGCATATTCTATTCCTTATGAGTAACGATTTTGGAGAATTACCTTTAGCAATCGTTTTTGAATACTGACTTCTATTATTCAACCTCAAACGTCTCTCTTTTTAATATTAAGAATGTTCTAATCGAAGAGGTTCGCGAGTATTAAATGCTTATTTTGTAGCCATTATAACGGTCATCATAAACCTATATACTCTATAAATGGCTAACTATAAATAGAAGTACAGCTGTACTGTGAGTTATGGCATATCATAACGTATCAAGAGCCTAAAATCTTTGTATAAGTGCAAAATAACCACAAAATAATGCGTATCTTCAAAAACAAGTACCTATTGGTTTTAGCAGTTTTGAGCGTCGTAAAAGCTGCTATGTTAGTCATAAAATAGAACCAGTTTATAGATGATTTACTTTATAACAGCTAGCGCATAGCTACCGGCGTATCGATTTTATTTAGAACTGCCTATATTTATACTACACATCATAAAGTTGTATCTTAAAGAAATTGGCCGGTCATCAATAAGTGATACTTTTAGATACAAAACGGATGAGAGCAATAACATTGTTAGCACTGACATTTAGACTGATTATTCGTTAGAATGGTACACTGATTAATACTAAAAAAATAAGCAGTTTATAATAAATAACCAAACCATATATTAAGGATATCATCATGGCAAAGCGTAGCACTCTTTCTAAAAGTATCACCACCGTTGGCTCTTTTACTCGTAATAATCTTGAACGAGTAGGGGCGGTCATAGATAGTATGAATGCTAAAACCAGTAAACCGCGTCAATTTAAAGCGGTTAACCTAGGCGATGAAGATTATCAGCAAGACTTATTCCGTGAACAAACCTTAAAAGCAACCCAGCAGTTATTGGGGCCGCGTTTTGCCACTTATGGTAAATACGCCAAAAAAGTGGTGCCCAATAGCTTTTTTCAATCGACGTTAGATGGGGC
Organism: Psychrobacter sp. FME6; assembly: GCF_014861365.1. GTDB lineage: Bacteria > Pseudomonadota > Gammaproteobacteria > Pseudomonadales > Moraxellaceae > Psychrobacter. The sequence goes on along the minus strand of NZ_RRYW01000034.1, from coordinate 5,263 downwards.
ATTTGCTCAGATTGCCAAGCTTGCTGCCAATTGGAGCCAGATTGATCTGCCCAATCAACATCGCTTTGCCGATATTGCCAGCTTAGATAATGAGCAGCGCTATGCATTGGCAACCGACATCGCCAATCAAAACCGCGCGCTTGCAACGCTAGGCGGGATTACAGGTTTAGCTGGTTTGCCAGGGCTACTTGCTGATACGCTGTGGTTGCTATTGGTTTCATTACGTACCGTTTACCAATTGGGCGCGGTCTACAATAAGCCGCTAACGGGTAAGCAAGGTGTCAAGATGGCCTATGAGCTGCTTGCCAATGCTGACTTGAGCAAAATGCAAGAAAAACAAGCGTTGCTAGCAGGTATAGGCATCGGTAAGGGCTTACTAGATAATGCACAAAGCAGCGGTCTACACAGTGAGCTTAAAAATCTGGGCCTAAAAAACACCAACGTAAACTTCTATGCTGAGCAAGTCGATAAAATTGCAGGTCAGGTTGGTATTGATTTAGACCAAATCAATCTATCGTGGATGCGCCGCTTATTACCGTTCACCGCGGTCTTCATTGGTATGCGCTACAACAGTCAGTTGATCGATGAAGTGATTGGTGTTGCTCAAGCGACTTTTGCGCCTGAAACCAAGCTTGCCAATCGTGCGATTACGGATGACAGTAGCAGCGAAGCAGAGGTCACTAAACCTGCTGATAAAGACAAGCAGCAGGACTCTAAAAACGCTGAAAGTCTTGAAGATGCTAAGCAAAAAGAAACAAAGGCAAAAGATACTGCCGAAAGCACTAATATAGAGTCAGAAAAAGCAACAGCTAAAAAAACAGATAAGAAAAGTAGTGGCAAAGAAGATAGCGAGAAAAAAGACGCTAAGCCGGAAAATGTGACACAAAAGAATACTAAGCAAAAAGTCTCAGAGAAGCAAAAAGCCTCAGAGAAAAAAAGTGATAAAAAGGGTAGTGCCGCCAAACCCTCTGAAAAAAGCACAAATGACACTGATAAAGCAGTCGATAAACAAAGTAAGTAGAGCGGTGATACCTGCCTAGTTTTTCTATTTTGTATAAAGCAAACTCATACACTGTAATCTGCTCAAAGGTGTGAGGTGTTTTTAATTATGACGATAGTATCTTTTTCTATTGAAAAATAAGATAATATCGTCATATAACCACTGTAAATCGCTGTTTATTTATTTCTAAATATCTTATCTAAATTATGCACAGCGTTACTTTCGATACCATATTTAGTAGTCTGTTTTTAGTTAGTTTTAAATTAACAACAGATAAAATAGTATGGTAGTAGGCGTTAAGCATATCTATCGAATGTTGTAAAGTAAAACCATTCATAAGTGGTTGAAATAGCTGCAACAACTCTTTATAATACATTGTCCTAAAAATGGGTGCTCCGAAATCTGCCACTAACGTCAGATGAGGGTGTATTGCCCCATTTTTTTGTTTTATACCAAACGGGAGAAGGATGCCTTATGGCAACAACTAACCAATTGATTCGTAAAGGTCGCAAAACCATCAAGGAAAAGTCAAAAGTTCCTGCGTTGGAAGCGTGTCCACAGCGCCGCGGTGTATGTACTCGTGTATATACTACCACGCCTAAAAAACCTAACTCAGCCATGCGTAAAGTATGTCGTGTACGTTTGACTTCAGGCTATGAAGTATCAAGCTACATCGGCGGCGAAGGTCATAACCTACAAGAGCACAGTGTTGTTCTTATCCGTGGTGGTCGTGTAAAAGATCTACCTGGTGTACGTTATCACACCGTTCGTGGTGCACTAGATTGCGCAGGCGTAAAAGACCGTAAACAAGGTCGCTCTAAATATGGTGCTAAGAAGCCTAAAGTTTAATAACTAACCGTTATTAAATGAGCTTTTTTGTATCACCCATTAACTGTGCATGGGTCTGGTGTCAGCGATAACTTTATTAAGTAGATGATTTATTGCTATAACATACCGCCATGCAGTAAGGCTGACTGACAACTCGATATAACGCCACCTAATATACAACTGGTGCGAGATTGTGAATGTCAGACACTCCTGAAGAAAAGGATTATTATTATGCCAAGACGTCGCGTCATTGCTACCCGTGAGATCCTACCGGATCCTAAGTTTGGTAGCCAAACTGTTGCAAAATTCATTAACCATGTAATGAGCCATGGTAAAAAATCTACTGCTGAGCGTATCGTTTATGGTGCACTAGAAACAGTAAGTGAAAAGCGCAAGATTGAAGATCCAGTCGCTTTCTTTGAAGAAGTCTTAGAAAATGTACGCCCAATGGTAGAAGTGAAAGCTCGCCGTGTTGGCGGTGCAACCTATCAAGTACCAATGGAAGTACGCCCCTCCCGTCGTACCGCCTTGGCTATGCGTTGGTTAGCTGAAGCTGCTGTTAAGCGTTCTGAAAAATCAATGGCTTTGCGTTTAGCAGGCGAATTGAATGATGCTGCTGATGGCAAAGGCGCTGCTATGAAAAAGCGTGACGAAGTTCACCGCATGGCAGATGCTAACAAAGCATTCTCTCATTACCGCTTCTAAGATGTTTTTTGAATGGCTGTTATACAGTGGTTCTAGATTAATGACTGAGGTCAATTAATCGCACATTGTTTTTATTCTATTGATTGCCGCCATCATCCGTTCGGTTGTAAGTAAGTTTAACTTATTAGCAGCTGAGATGGCGGATATCTATCAAGATGTTCCTCTTAAACGATACTGTTTACTAGGGAGCATCCTAGATTTGATGCCGCACTATTCTTAGTATTTGCTCTTTTATTGTCCGTATTAGGTCCAATGATCAGTAAGTAATATTACGAAGCTGAACGCTTTGTCATAGAGTATGAGGTAGAGACACAACTCATTATTATATACACGACTTTTCCTAGGAAAACACTATGGCTCGTAAAACTCCCCTAAAGCGCTATCGCAATATTGGTATCTCAGCGCACATTGATGCTGGTAAGACGACCACTACTGAGCGTGTTTTGTTCTATACCGGTGTTAGTCACAAGATTGGTGAAACCCATGACGGTGCAGCTACCATGGATTGGATGGAGCAAGAACAAGAGCGTGGTATTACTATCACCTCAGCGGCGACTACTTGCTTTTGGTCAGGTATGGCGAAGCAGTTCGACGAACACCGTATCAATATCATTGACACCCCAGGTCACGTTGACTTCACGATTGAAGTTGAACGTTCTATGCGTGTTCTTGATGGCGCTTGCATGGTTTACTGTGCAGTAGGCGGCGTTCAGCCACAGTCTGAGACCGTATGGCGTCAGGCAAACAAATATAAAGTACCACGTCTTGCATTTGTCAACAAAATGGATCGCGTTGGTGCAGATTTCTATCGCGTTATCGACCAAATCAAAACTCGTCTAGGTGGCAAGCCAGTACCTTTGGTTATTCCAATTGGTAAAGAAGACGACTTTGAAGGTGTGGTTGATCTAGTCAGCATGAAAGCCATTTATTGGGACGAAGCGTCTCAAGGTATGGAATATGACTTGCGCGAAATTCCAGCTGAACTACAAGAAAAAGCAGAAGAGTATCGCGAGTATCTGGTAGAAAACGCAGCTGAAGCCACTGAAGAGTTAATGGAAGAGTACTTAGAGAACGGTGAATTGTCAGAAGAACAAATTCATGGTGCGCTTCGTCAATTAACCATTAACAATGAAATCATCCCACTACTTTGTGGTACTGCCTTTAAAAACAAAGGTGTGCAAAGAATGTTGGATGCGGTTATTCAGTATCTTCCAGATCCAACAGATGTACCTGCTATTAAAGGTATCCTGAACGATAAAGAAGAAAGTGAAGGCTTCCGTGAATCTTCAGATGACGAGCCATTTTCAGCGCTTGCATTTAAGATTATGAATGACAAGTTCGTTGGTAACTTAACCTTCGTTCGTGTTTATTCAGGTGTCATCAAGCAAGGTGGTAGTGTTTACAACCCTGTTAAAATGAAGCGTGAGCGTGTTGGCCGTATCGTACAGATGATGGCAGATTCACAACAAGAGCTTGAAGAAATTCGTACTGGTGATATCGCAGCGTTAGTTGGCATGAAAGATGTGGGTACTGGCGATACGCTATGTGATGAAAGCAACATCATTACACTTGAGCGTATGGAATTCCCAGATCCAGTTATCAGCCTAGCGGTTGAACCTAAGACCAAAGCTGACCAAGAAAAAATGTCAATTGCTTTGGGTCGTTTGGCTAAAGAAGATCCATCATTCCGTGTACATACTGACGAAGAGTCGGGTCAGACGATCATCAGTGGTATGGGTGAGCTGCATCTTGAGATTCTAGTTGACCGTATGAAGCGTGAGTTTGGTGTTGAAGCCAACATCGGTGCGCCACAGGTTGCTTATCGCGAAACGATTCGTGAAACCATCGAGCAAGAAGGCAAATTCGTCCGTCAAACAGGTGGTCGTGGTAAATTTGGTCACGTTTGGTTACGTCTTGAGCCACTTGATCCAGCAGGCGACGTCGAATATGAATTCGCTGAAGAAGTGGTTGGTGGTACGGTACCAAAAGAATTCCACAGTGCGGTTGATAAAGGTATCCAAGAGCGCATGAAAAACGGCGTACTTGCTGGTTACCCAATCGTTGGTGTAAAAGCGACTTTGTATGATGGTTCTTACCATGATGTTGACTCGGATGAGTTATCATTTAAAATGGCTGGTTCTATCGCTTTCAGAAAAGGTTTCATGGCGGCAAACCCTGCGCTACTTGAGCCTGTAATGAAAGTAGAAGTTGAAACACCTGAAGACTACATGGGCGATATCATGGGCGATCTTAACCGTCGTCGTGGTATGGTTCAGGGTATGGAAGACTTGCCTGGCGGTACTAAGCAGATTCGTGCTGAAGTACCATTAGCGGAAATGTTTGGTTATGCCACGCAAATGCGCTCAATGTCACAAGGCCGTGCAACGTACTCTATGGAATTCCAAAAGTATGCTGAGATTCCAAAATCAGTTGCTGCTGACATTATCTCTAAGTTCAACTCTAAAGATGATGACGAGTAAAATTGTATAAATAAAAGCAATATACTGCTTAGCGTTATATTGTTAATAGGAAATACGCCAATAATTGGTTAAAAGGCTTGTTATTGGCGACAATTTTCTTATAATATCTGCACATTAGTATGTGCACCCTTTTAATAATTATCTTAATGTGGTCGATACTCGCTTAATTATGTTATAAATTTTAGGTGGTTGACCCCAAAAAAAGAGGAAATACCCATGGCAAAGGCCAAGTTTGAACGCAACAAGCCAC
>NZ_RRYW01000254.1 GCF_014861365.1 Psychrobacter sp. FME6 | reverse complement strand
GAATTATTTTAGCGATCAGCAGTCCTAATAGATGAATTCTATACAGCCCCTAAACACTAAAACCCCTTTGCTAAGCATTGGGGTTTTTTTGTGCGTCATTTTTCTAAATATAACCATTTTTAAAATAAGGACATGCCCTAGGACAGCTGTATTAGTGTGTTATTGGAATAAATTTTTCTGGCGTGCTGCATACGCAGAGGCTGCGCAAAATTCATTCCAATAGCACTGTCGCATTTTTAAGTTTTTTGCCTATACAGTCAGTGAGAAGTAATATTGCTACCAGTAGTACTGTGGCATTTTTAAGATGTTTTGACTTTTCTATAAAGTAATTTTTATTAACATTATTCGGGTTCAAATGAGTATAATGTGTTAGAAGATACTTTAACTCTTTGGTGGTGTTCTAAAAAGTATGCTGGCATCAGACGTAGCCATAATTGATGTAA
>NZ_RRYW01000033.1 GCF_014861365.1 Psychrobacter sp. FME6 | reverse complement strand
GCTGCGTAATTAAAATCTCCCAAGTTTGGTTCTACGGATTTGACGGCAGGGGTCAGATCCCATCGTTCAAAATCTTTTACTTTAATTATTAGTGTTGACAGCATTCTATCAGTATCATTCATATCGATTTCTAAAATGATAAAATAAGCTGTTTTGGTCTTTAGTTGTAGTTCAAGCAAAGATCGATTATTACCGTCTGTCGTTCTATGTAATCTCGATCGACCAACAGCTGGTAAAAAATGTAAGTTTTCATCATAGTAAATTTCCTTTTCCTCAGATAGTCTCTCGATAAGCATCTTAAAAGCTTCAAATCTTTGCATATACAGCTGCAGTTCATCACTTTGGTCATCTAGGCCCGAAAAGTTAGCTTGGCAAGCTGTACCGTCGATTGTAGCCTCATCAGTACTTAGATCTAACACTACAAACTCATCATTAGAATCAATATCTGTGTTAACTCTTCCTTTGGACCTTCTTTTCGCGATTTTCCGAGTCTCAATAGGGCTTATAAAACTAAAAGAGGTTTTTGGAATATCTAATTTTTTTACTTTAGTATCAATGTTTGCATCATGTTGGTCGTCAATAGAATCACTCTCAGTAAGATCAGGTCTTCCCGCACTACCGCCTTTATTGCCTGGTTGTGCACCGACCTTGAACTTATCGCTATAAAAATACACTTTTTCAGATAAAGAGGATTGAATGTTACTAATACCTATAATCTCATGGACGTAATAATTATTAGTTTTATCATCAAACCAACCCCTAGTCTCTAGTGTTAGGTTATCAAGTTGAGGTGGTTGAAAATGAAAAATCCAGGTTTTGCTACCATCTTTGTTTAGGACTTCTGCATTATATAATCTAGCAATACTCTCGTATGAAATACGAGCGTTATCATCTAATAAAACCCATGCTAATAAGCGTCGCGCGCCTTCACTATCGAAGGTTTTCATTGGCAGAGTACAAGTAGGGAGTATATTTATTAGTATGGAGTTATCTGCTTTTTTTTTAATCCAGAACTCTCGGCTTAATATACCGTTATCAACACAGTTTCGAGCGAGATAAGCATTATGAAAAAATAGAATTCTCGCAATTTCTATTTGAGGTATATGAACTTTAATACTAGAAGAATGATGACTGTGATAGTCGAATATAAAGGTGTTACCACCACTTTCTGAGTCGAAACCTTTTTGCCAGCTTGAAGTCGATATACCATCTAGGTTCATTGAATAGCCGCCTTTACGGGCCTGACCATCATTAGGATTTATATACCTTCTTTTTGCGAGAGCTGGTAAGTTCGATAGCCTAGTATGTTTTAGAAGATTTGTTTCACCGTCTCTTACGCATAATTCTAGATTCCACGACTTCAAGTGATTGTGCTTAAAAATTTTACCAATGTATCTTATCTGCACATTTTTCGGAAAACTCCTAATTTTCATAAACTTACCTTAGCTATTTCCTTGACAGTAATATTATTAGCCACCTCTAAAAATCTATCAGTCAAAGATGTCATTCTCTGCTCGCTTAACTTTGCTTGTCGTAATACTACCCAACGTGAAAGAACTTCTTTTTTACCAATACTTTTGATCAGTACACGACTTACACGTCTAATCTGATAGTCGCTCACATCTTCACTATACCGGCCCAAGAAAGCCGCTACGAGTGGTAGTTTATCTAAATTTTTTTCGACTGTAGCAATGGAGTTGGTTTGCTGCACCCACCATTTTTTTGATCTACGTGGTGTATACATGTCCCAAATTATTGCTTTATTTTTTTCAACTAACAACCGTACTATTTTAATATCACGCTGATTCCAGTTGATTTTTGTTCCTTCAGGAATATGGTACTTATGATTCTTTTTATTAGTATGCATCAACCATGCTTTATCATTACGATATAACCACGCATAAAGTGCTCGATTAACCGCACGAGCACTTTTTATACTTTTTTGTTCTCTTAGGAGTTGTATCCAAAGATCACGCTTAGATAGGAGGGTGGTGGAATCAATATGCTCAGGCAATGTTGCTTCAATTTCAATTTTAGTCTTTTCAGGTTTTTGAGATTTTACTAACCTTATTATTTCTGGGAATGACCAATCATTACTTATTAGAGCTTCAATAACAATAATATGTTCTAAGTAGCTGAATGATTTCCTGTGCTTACGGAATATGCCATGAAGCCAACTTGTCTCTGTTCCTAAGTGATTTAGACTATATTGTTCAAGTAAACTATCAGACCATCTGTTTTTTATTTTATCAACAATTTGGTCATAATAGATATGCTTTGAACCTCTAAGACAGCCACTGTCTAAAGCAAGCTTTTTATAAAAATCACTCCATTGCACATAGCTAGGTGAAGTCTGGCTCGGCAAATGAAAAAGCTCATTTATCTTTTCTGCAATGAATATATCATCTACACTAGACGATATTTGAATATTAGGTTTGCAATTGTGCGGATCAGGAGCAATAAAGTCGTGGCGAGATATTGATCTATACTCATGAGAAGAATTTAATAACGTTCCATGTTTTAGGCAACAAGTTAATCCTTGAATTTGCCATAGTCTTGACCAGTACCACTCTCCATGATTAGCCAGTTGTTCATCAAAACATCCAGGGCAAAACCTTAAAAATTTAATCGGCGGTAATCGCGAAGCATTTTTACCAATGGCAAGATGAATAGCTCCTTGAGACTGCTCACCCATCCAATGCATACATTTCTGTCTGCGCTCTTCAGGAATAAAAGGGGCGTACAAGGGGAACAAAGTATGTTTATAGGCTAATGTATTAACATCATATAGACCGGTAGGGTAGTGTTTAGTGATTTTAGATAAATGGCACGGTATATCAACAGTTGCTACTACCTTTCTATCTCCAAAAACATCATCGAGCAGTTGTTTTGGGCTGGTGATTCCTGATCTTACTTTTGAGCGAGCTACTGTGCTATAGATAAGTTCATCAGGGTAAGGGATGGGAAAATTTAGCACGTCAACTTACTCTAGGTAGCCAATCATTTATATCAAAAATAAGATTAGTGGACGTTTTTAAATGATCATACAACATCTCTTCTTTGTTCTTTTGGCTGAACTGAAAGCGTAAATCTTCATTGTCCAAGGTATGCCAGTCTTTTTGTTTCAGAAGACTAGCTTTAGCTTTCGATCTACGGGGTTTTATTTTTTTCGTTGAAATGGACTCATCAAGCTTTTCATCTTTCAACCATTCTAGAACTACAACGATCAAATCCGACATAGACGCATTCGGTAGCTTTTGAATGACCTTTTTGACCGTAGGCACTAATAGGGGAGATTCCTGACCAATATCAACTAACATGCGGTGTAATCTGATACTCATCTCATGTCCCTGATACTCAGAAAACTCATCAAACTCAGCCCTTCTTTGCTGTAATTGTGATTGAAGCGTTAGGAGCTTTTTGTCGATATCAGGAATAACTAAGTCCGAGAACTGAGCAATTTTATCAGCTCGTCCAGACCGTAGGGCGTCAATCATAGGATGAATAGGTCTAAGGTCTTCATCATACGTTGCTTGCAGTAAAGGGGCGGTAATGCGTTCTATGCCATGATCTATAGCTCGTAACTGAGCTAAAACAAATATTTTAACAGCAATATCTAGAATACCCTGAGATAGGTCGTACCAACGCTCTCGAACCCGATTAGATAAAATGACATCTGACTTTTTAAGCCATTGAAGTCTCCATAATTTATCGGTAAATTGATTCCATTCTGACCGCATTGTTTTTCCATCACCTAACTTTATATCAGGTTCCTGCTTCATTTGTTCCCAAAAAACTGAACCAAATCCTGCACCACGGCGAGCAGAACGTAGATCAGCTTCGAAAATAAATCTTGCTTTAGGAGTTCCCACCATAACAACTGGAAGTCCGACAGTATTTACGAGAGTGACAAAAAAATTGAGCATTTTTTCAGCGCCCCCTGATTTATTGATACTCAGATGCTGAATCTCATCAATCACTAATATTCCGATAGCGTGATGGTTAGAGATTTGTCGCATCAAATTCAGCAATGTTTCAATACCATGACGTTTTAGAGCATATTTTTTTTCATAATTGGCATCTAGTGCCTGATCGATTGCCCTAAAAAAATGCAGACACAAACTTTTGAGTGAGCCATCATGAGGGCAGTCTACCCTTAGATAAACTATTTGAGTAAAATTTAATTCGGGATGATAAATCACTTGAGGGTAGAGCGATAGGATTTTATTGAGAGTGGTGGTTTTGCCACTACCTGAGCAACCTATAAAAGCTAGACTGCGGGCTGTAGAGGTTATGGTTGGAAACCTAAATGAATCATCTTCGCCCGACATTAATCTTTCATAACCATTCTGAAGACGAGTATTTAGTGATCCATCTTTAGGGTTGCGCCCTACATATCCCTCACGAATCATTATTGATAGTTTCTTTTCAAGATCAATATGACGATTAATAGGATAAAAAAACTGTTCCATCATTTGTGATATCAAATGAGCTCGTACTGATGCTGATGCCTGAGTATCATAAGACGTAAAATCTATGGCACCTTGTATTTTCTCTGCAACTTGTCTTGGCTCTAAAACTGCAGGCAATGCTTCAATAAATGGATTACCTTTATAGGAGCCAAAGCTTTTTCTGTAGACAGCATTAATCATCATTAGCCTCAATCACTTGCCATTAGTCATCATCAGATAAAATGTTATGATAGATAGGATATTTTAGTGCCAGTTCTTCATCACTTAATTGGCTTTTATTCTGTTCTTTTGTTATTGTTTTTGGCAATTGAATTATCTTACCTGTCCGAGCTTTGTTCTTTTGTCTGCTTTGCCGCTCTTCATCTTTAGCTTGTCTTCTATTATCGTTAATATTGGCTAACTGGGCAGTCTTAGTTTGAAATGTTTTGGGCTTAGACTTTATGGCTTTTTGTATAATCTTCTCATTTTCTCGCTCAAGCTCTTCTAAAGCTAAACTACTTTTAGTTTCTTGTGTTGCAAATGTCTTTTTCTGTTCTTGCTGAATCTGCCAAACTTCCCAAAAGCTACAGTATCTAAACTCTCTAGACCGATCAGATAAATGAGCTTGCCAATACTTCAGGCTATCTTTTTCATAAAATACATAGAGTGTATTTGCATCAATGGGGTCGTAAGCAACCACTAGCGATTTAGGCCTATTAACTGCGTTTTTTCGGTGGAGCCAACCCTGTTCTCTTATTTCTGCACAAATATAGTAATTACCAAAAAGCTTAATACCTAAATCTGACAAAGTGCCTTTTTTTCTAGGTAATAATGCAATGTGTAGAGACTTCTCTGACACAGAGCGTAGCTTGCCTGTTCGATGTTGTAGCCCCCAATTCCACAGTTGCAGAGGAACTGCTGGTAAGTCTGATGGCATATCACTATCTCTATCATAATGTCTTAATTGATGGGTATTGTTATGCATTAAAATAGAGTTAATCATGATTTTAGTGAAGTCTGAGATTGTTAAACTAGCATCTAAACGATAGTCTCTTCCGCCTTTCTTTTTTTCTTTCACGCCTGTGACAACTCCTGGTGCAAACGTTTTAAACTTTGCTTGCATGGTTTTGAAGTAGCGTTCAACAACAGGTTTTAAATCTCCACGATAAGGTGGCGTATTTTCTATTCGAACAGAAAAACTCTTTTCTAAGGTTTCAATTTGATGGCCGAGTAGTTCTCCACGATCTGCGAGAATTGCGTCAGGTAGCCCTATACATGGCCAGTCATCTGCAGTGATATTAATTCCGTATTGCTCACAATACTCTTGTTTATCAGTAACTGCCATTTTTAAAGCTTGTATGCTAGTAGCATATGAGGGGTTTTCAAAGCCAATATAGAAACCCGTAATCATGCGACTGAATACGTCAGCAACAAAATAGATCACTGGACGACCTACGATACTCTGTCTGTCTGAATCAGATAGCAGATAAATATCTGCGATTGTGGCGTCTACCTCATAGCGTGAGCCAGGTCCAAGCACTTGAGTGTTGACAGTGGAGCTCAGCTGTCTAATATCTTTGTTATAACTTATTTTGTTATGTCTGGCTTTAAGTTTTTGAACAGAAGTGAATTCTCTATGATAAAAATACTTAAACTGCCAAATGCTAGGAAATTCTTCTTCTTTAGTATCAGGGTTTAAAGCACGATATATGGTTTTAAACTGTCTATAAGCATACAGGATTGTATATTGTTTATCATTTAGCAAATATCTATTGATAGTGATCGAGAATAACCTCTCGATTTCACTATTTATTATTGCACCAGAGCCTTCTTTATAAACTCTTGGTCTACCCAGTTTTGTATTTTTTGTAGTACGTTTTTTGCCCTTTGCACCCGAATTTTTATAGCTTGGTAGTAATGTATTAGGAGTTTGTCCTCTCTGCCAATAGCGTCGTAGTAAACGATATAAAGTTTGTTTGGTACTTTTATTTGATCGAATAATTTCATTTATGAGGTTTGCGCGCTCCGCTGGAAGGTAATATAAATCATGGCTGACTATAGGTTTTATAAGCTCATAATTGCTATCACGTTTTAACTGAGCGGTACTACCATCTTCAGGATTTTGTAAAATCAAATTTTGATAAGGGTCATCAACTAAATAGCAAACGTTTTCTTCTATAAGATTAGTTAACTCTTTAAAAGAGATTAACTCAGGTAACGCAGACCCTTCATCGGTCTCAATCCATACGATCTGCTCAGACAAAAGACTTAATATTCTATATTTTTCCCCTTGATTGCTATATACATCATTGATTCGAAACATAACGAATCTCCTCAGTTATTAAACTCCAGTCGTTAACATTGGTGATATGAATATCACTACACTTCAATTGTTTGAAACTAATAAGAATATCAAAGGTAAAAAATCTAAGTGCTAATAGTTTCCTAACCTCGTTTAAAGAAGCTCCTAATTCACCAAAGTAAGCGCTATCAATATCTTGACATAAGTTTATAAGGGTCTTTGAAGGAGCTTTACTGAACTGAGCAACGTAAAAGGCTAACTTTTCTTCAATATTAAAAGTAATTTCACTATTTGACTCTGGGTATAGCCACTTAATGTTATTTTGGATATCCATAGGAATATCTTTCTCAGTAATTATTTGCCAAGGTATACCTTTGGATTGCCAGTAATGACGTTCAATTTCCAGCTTTTCTATAGTTCGAATATCATCTAAATCTTTTGAGTACTTAGCTTGTAATACGAATTGGCTATAGTTTTCATTGGAACTGACTACATAAAAGTCTGATGTCATTATGTGTATATCGCCTCTAACGCTCGGATGCTTAACTTGCTTTTCTTCTGCAATGATAAGGGTATCGTCGTAATTGAGAGGAAATTGCTCTCTAATATCAAGAACTGTGGGGCTCCATTCAAGAAACAAAAATGTAGCTAGTTCTAAGTCTGAGAGTAAATGATGAGTTCGTTTTGTTTTATGACCGAAAACTCTATGAGAGCGACCTGATGAAGATATGTCAGAGATTTTTATCCAAGGCTTATAGTCGGCGAGCTCACCTTGACCTCTACCTTCTTTAAGCCATTTTTCTTGTTTTTTTGAGAGCATAAAAAACCCCTGCTAATATTGATTTAACAATAGCAGGGGTAAACGTCATAATCAATAGTATGATACTTTATTACTCAGTATGATACTTTATTACTCAGTATGATACTTTATTACTCGCGCACATTACTCACTTTAAAATTAACAAATATTATTCGACTGTCACACTTTTTGCCAAGTTTCTAGGCTGGTCGACATCCGTCCCACGCATCACTGCCACATGGTACGACAATAACTGTACTGGAATGCTATAAACAATCGGCGCTAGCGTCTCGCAAACATCAGGTACATAGACCACATGCATTCTATCTTCAGCGACCATTTTACTAGCCTCACTAGCGAATACAAATAGCTCACCGTGACGGGCATGTACTTCTTGCATGTTGGCTTTGAGCTTATCAAACATACTGTCTTTTGGCGCTAGCACCACGATAGGCATGTCCTTATCAACCAAGGCCAGTGGACCGTGCTTTAACTCGCCTGCTGCATAACCTTCGGCGTGAATATAAGAGATTTCTTTTAGCTTTAACGCCCCTTCTAGCGCTATTGGGAACTGTAAACCACGACCTAAGAATAAGCAGCTCTTTTTATATTCAAAATGCTCGCTCATGGTTTTAATAGGCGCGTCGAGGTGTAAGCTGGCATGCAATTGACCCGGAAGCTGTTGTAACTGATCAATTAAGGTCGTTAAGTCTTCATCAGCCATGCGCTGCTGAGTAACGCCTACTTTTAATACCAATAACATTAAAGCTGCAAGCTGAGTGGTAAAAGCTTTGGTAGAGGCGACGCCAATCTCGGGTCCTGCAAGCGTTGGTAAAAATATGTCAGTCTCGCGTACCAAAGATGACGTTGGTACGTTACATAGCGCCAAGCTCACCAGTCCGACTGGCGTATTTTTTTGAATATCACGTAATGCAGATAAGGTGTCAGCGGTTTCACCAGACTGAGAAATACAGATGACCAATGAGTTATCGATCACAACCGGATTGCGATAGCGGAATTCACTGGCGACTTCGACTGAACAAGGTACGCGAATAAGACTCTCGAACCAATATTTTGCGATTAGACCCGAATGGTAGCTGGTACCACAAGCAATGATTTGTACGTGCTTAATGCCTTTTAATTGTGCTTCATGATGCTGTAAAAAACCATCACGCAGTTTAGATGGCTCATCTTTATCTAATGCCATTTCAATGGTACGGGCGACCGCGTCTGGCTGCTCATAAATTTCTTTGAGCATATAATGCTTAAACTCGCCTTTATCGGCATTGTGTTGGGTGGCATCAATTTCATGTATTTGACGCTTAACCTCGACCCCGTCAGCGTAAACCTGAACACTGTTACGAGTCAACTTGGCAATATCGCCTTCTTCTAGATACATAAAGCGATTGGTAACCGGTAGCAGTGCCAGTTGATCGGATGCGATAAAGTTCTCGCCAATCCCCACACCAATCACTAGCGGAGAGCCTAAACGTACCGCTATCAACTCTTCTGGGCAATCGACATGGATAACACCAAGCGCAAATGCGCCATGTAATAACGGAATAACCTTGCGAACAGATTCTAATAAATCGGGTGTATCTTTATAGATATCGTTAATGAGGTGAGCGACGACTTCGGTATCTGTTTGCGAAGTAAACTCGTAGCCTTTGGCCATTAGCTCTTCTTTTAGCTCGGCATAGTTCTCCACAATACCGTTATGAACCACAGCGATTTTGCCTGAAACATGCGGATGTGCGTTACGCTGTGCAGGTTCACCATGGGTCGCCCAGCGCGTATGAGCAATACCGATATGCCCATCGAAAAACTCTGGGTTCACTGCCACGGCATCGACCAACGCTTGTACTTTACCAACTTGACGCTCACGATGGAGCTCACCATCACGGATGACGGTCAAACCAGCAGAATCATAGCCTCTGTATTCTAAACGCTTAAGCCCTTCAAGTAAGATATTAGCGATATTACGCTCAGCAACTGCTCCAACTATTCCGCACATAGATATTCCTTAAATCTGATGTTTTAACTTTTAATGTTTCCACGTGGTACTGCTTCAGTGATTTAACACACGATGATGTTTCGTTCATCTATAAATATAAATAAGCAGCACCACAAATCATTGTCGTACTGCTTAAGTTTGCTCAAAGTCTTTGTTATTGACTTAAAGATCAGCGAGCCCGTTATTTTTTAGTCGGGCGCTGAAAGTTGTTTTTCTGGGTTTGACGTGCGCGACCAAAGGCCAATGCATGGGCATCAACGTCTTCTGTAATCACAGAGCCTGCGGCAACCGTAGCGGTATCACCAATTTTTACTGGTGCCACTAAGCTAGAATTTGAGCCGATAAATGCATTGTCTTCGATAATGGTCTGTGATTTATTGACACCATCATAATTACAGGTAATCGTACCCGCGCCAACATTGACATCTGTCCCGATGGTGGCATCACCAATGTAGCTCAAATGGTTGACCTTGCTGCCATGACCAACGGTTGATTTTTTAATTTCGACAAAATTACCGACTTTGCTGTTATTAGATAAAATAGTATCAGGACGCAGATGCGCGAAAGGTCCAATATCAACGCCATCACCGATTTCAGCGCGATCAATGACACAATAAGGTTTGATATAGCAAGCGTTGCCGATATTCGCGTTTTTAATAACACAGCCCGCTTCGATATAAACGTTATCACCCAATACGCAATCGCCCTCGAACACCACACCGACATCAACGAAGACGTCTTGACCAGCGCGCAGCGTGCCACGGATATCAACACGAGTCGGATCAGCAAACTGTACGCCAGCTTCTTGTAAGTCAGCGACCAATTTTCCCTGCCATGTACGCTCTAAGCTGGCAAGTTGTTGGCGGTTATTGACGCCTTCAATTTCAAAGGTGTGCTCAGGCTCAATCGCAATAATATTAATATCTTCAGCGACGGCCATTTTGACGATATCAGTCAGATAATATTCTTGCTGGGCATTGTCGTTAGACAGTTTTGGTAAGTACTTATGCAGTAGGGCGTTGTCAACGCAATAAATACCACTGTTAATTTCTTGAATCAGTTGCTCATCGGCGCTGGCATCTTTTTGTTCGACGATGGCTTCGATATTACCTGCTTGGTCACGTTTGATACGCCCGAGACCAAAAGGATTATCTACTGTCAGTGTCAACATAGACATACCGTTAGTATTAGCGGATTTCAACGCTGCTAAAGTCTGGCAACTGACCAGTGGTACATCGCCATACAAAATCAGGCTTTGTCCTTCTTTTGGTAAATCTGCCAAAGTCACTTGTACTGCGTGTCCAGTGCCTAATTGCTCAGTTTGAGCGATCCAAGTAATTGATGATTGTGCATACTGGTTGGTGATTTCTGATTTTACCTGCTCACCACCAAAACCATGAACGATGATGGTTTCATCAACGGTTAATTGATGGCAAGTGTCAAGGACGTGACTTAATAGCGACTTGCCAGCCAGTGTCTGCAGCACCTTTGGTTTAGCCGATTGCATGCGCGTACCTTTGCCAGCCGCGAGAATAATTACCGAAAGAGGAGATGTCATAATAGCCTACAAATGTAACAAAATATAATTTTGAATTATAACGCAAATGAGCATTTAACCAAAATGGTATGTCGTGACATCTTTGTAATTTTAGCCTAGAAAATAACGTTATAAATAACTGTCAGTACCATGATCAAATATTTAACATCACCTAATCATCAAAAAACAACAATATAAATAACTATCCAAACAACGGCTGCCATTACTCCAGCAATAATATCGTCTAACATAATACCTAGACCGCCAGCGACTTTTTTGTCGGCCCAGCCAATTGGCGGTGGCTTAATAATGTCAAAAAACCGAAACAATATAAACGCGATAATGTGCGCACTCATAAAAGACGGTTGCGTTATCGTTTGCCAAAAATTGTCGTTAGCGACACCCATATAGGATAATGGCAGTAGGGTAAGCCACATACCAGCCCACTCATCCCAAACAATATGCGGATTATCATGCCCGCCCATTAGCTCAGAAGTGCGTCCACATATCCAAACCCCAAAGATGCAGGATAACAGGGTGATGATCAAAAACGGCACAAAGCCCAAGCTTAACAATGGTACGGCAACGATTAAGCCGCCAACTGTGCCCCAAGTACCAGGAGCACGGCGGGGTAGGCCACTGCCTAAACCGAGACCGAGCCAATAAACCACACGGTCAAGCGTAGTAGCATTTGCTGGTAGGGGTGGGCAGTCGTTGGCTTTACGGATATCGGGCTTAGAGAGGTCGTGATCGCTCATGAATTAACCTGCAAAATGTTGGTAACCCGTAAGATTGGGCCAAGTAGAAAACGGTGCGGGATGGGTCGGGGTGACAGGCTGTCCTTGATAATAAAGCTCAGGACGTATATTTGCATTGCTATCTTTAGTTACAGTATTTGTTGATGCAGTCACTTCACCAATACAGGTTACTGGGGTATTGCTTGTAGGAGGTTCGATATTAGCAGGCAAGGTAAAAGCCAATTCATAATCATCACCACCTGCTAGCTGACATAACAAGCGTTCGGTTAAATCAACGCTTGCCAAAGGCCTGCTGGTAGGCAGCTGCTCCAGATTGATACGCATACCGACGCGGCTTTGCTGACAGATATGCCCAAGATCTTGATAGAGACCATCGGAGATGTCTATCATTGAGCTTACACCGATTTTTGCCAATGCTGCACCTAATGTAATACGCGGGGTTGGCATGTGCAATCGATGGGCTAACTCTGCGCCTTGTTCATTATCAGGATGCTGTAGCGCATAAGCAGCATCACCAAGTGACCCTGATACGTATATTTTATCACCGACTTGTGCACCTGAGCGATAGACGGCTGGCGTGTCTGCATCAAGCAACCCTTGAGCGCTGACACTTAATACTAAACTGTCATTACGCGTCGTATCCCCACCAATAAGAGTCACGCCAAATAATTTACAAGCATGAAATAAACCTTTAGCGAATTCGCCTAACCATTGCTCATTTACCAAGCGTTTAGGTAATGCTAGTGCCAGTAAAATACTATGCGGAGTTGCGCCCATGGCGGCAATATCTGAGACATTAACCGCCACGGCTTTATAACCAATGGCAAAAGCCAGTTTATTAACTTGTTCCCAATCGGCACTAAAGTGTCGACCTTGAACCAGGGTATCGATACAGCTAACCAAGCGCGACCCTGCAGGCAAGGCCATGACTGCTGCATCATCACCAATCCCTTTTTCGACACTGCCTTTATCGACACTGCTGGACAATGACTGTGCCGCTTGCATTTGGGAAAATATACGCTCAATCAGCTCAAATTCATTCATAATTAGTCTTGGCTGTTTGCATCGTTAGAATCTGTTTCAGCAGTGTTCTTAGCGTCGATTTGAGCCTCAAACTGAGCCTCAGTTTGAGCATTGTTCTTAGCGTTGCTCAGCTTGCTTGCTTTATAATCACTAATATTTGCGCTGGCTTTACTGGCGCTATTGCGTTTGACGCTGGCATTATTGGCACTAATACGTGTCTTGTTTGAAGCGGTAGGCTGTTCTTCTGCGCTATCTTTAGTGGTTTCTGTGTTGGTGGCAGTATCCGTGTTTACTACAGGTTTAGCGGCCACTTTTTGTGAGGTGCGTAAATTGGCTTTGGTGTCTGCTTCTACTTCAGTAGCACGCAGCTCAACGGCCATTCTATCAAGGACGGCATTAATCAATTTATGCGCATCAGTGGCACCAAAATGATTGTTCAATTTCATCGCTTCATCAAGCACGACTTTATACGGAATCTCTAAGCGATTTTGTAGCTCATAAGCGCCAATCAATAGAATGGCGTGTTCAACAGTATCAAGCTTGTCGATTTCACGATCGAGATGCTGGCTAATAAGCGTATCTAGCGCCTCAATCTGTTCTGGAATATCGCGCATCATTTCGTGATAATAACCGATATGGACGGTATGCATGGCATTGGTGGCGCGCGTACGGGCAGCGATATCGTGCGGGGCATTGTCTTTCCAGCCAAGCTTGCCATTGGCGTCGAAGCGGCGGTCAGTCACCAGCCATTCGTATAGCCCTTGCATAGCAAAGCGTCGCGCCTTACGCACAGCGGTGTGACTGGTCTTGTAAGAAGACTCACTCATATCGAAGGTTTGATCACCCGCACTGCTGCTCGCGATGCGCGTGGCTTCAGCTTGTTTATCATTGGTTTGGGCAGTTTTCGCCGCGCTAATAGCGCGCTTGAGTTGATCAGTCATAAGGGGTCTATACCTAATTCTAAAGTAATAAGTTTTAA
Organism: Psychrobacter sp. FME6; assembly: GCF_014861365.1. GTDB lineage: Bacteria > Pseudomonadota > Gammaproteobacteria > Pseudomonadales > Moraxellaceae > Psychrobacter. Next base: position 17,339 of record NZ_RRYW01000033.1, on the reverse strand, counting down.
GATAATAAGTTTTAAAATAAAATGTTAAATAGTGGTCGGTTGGCAAATGTTGCCAATCAGTTTTAAGTACTTATAATACGTTTATTGGAGCCATAGTCATAACCATCGCCCCAACTTAAATAAGAAATAATAATATCAATATGCTAAATTAATAGGCTAAGTTAACAGGCGAATCAATACGATTGGCCATTAATGACTATTAATTAATAAAAAATTAAGCGTCGTCGCTATCGTCTTCAATATCTAACTGTGATAAAACGGCAAGCATCTCTAATACAACCATCGCCGCTTCTGAGCCTTTGTTACCAGCTTTAGTACCTGCACGTTCGATTGCTTGCTCGATGCTGTCGGTAGTCAATACGCCGTTTGCGACAGGGATATTATAGTCAGTTGCAACACTGCTTAAGCCTTTTGCAGATTCGCTAGCGACAAAGTCAAAATGTGGTGTGCTACCACGAATAATCGCACCTAGCGCAACGATAGCATCAAAGCGATCCGATTCAGCAGCGCGCTGGGCAACTAATGGCAACTCAAACGCACCCGGTACACGAATCACGGTGATATTGCTGCCTAAAACGCCATGACGCAGTAACGCATCAATCGCGCCGTCAACCAATGATTCAACGACAAAACCGTTAAAGCGAGCGACGACGATACCAATACGCACGTTTTCGTTTTGATGTAAGTTACCATCGATATGGGTCACGGCACTGCGCTGCTGTTGTAAATTTGACATAAAAAATCCTTTGCCGAATGGGCTATTAATAGAAGTATAAGAATCTAAGTATTAGGAATATAAATATATTGCTAGGTTCAAACCACTCATTTAACGGACTAATAATCAGATAAATAAGCAGTTAAATGAACGAAAACCAAATGATAATAAGCAGTTAGCACTATGATAACATTTTTTGCAGCTGCATTTGCATTTTACAAAGGGGTTATAAGCGCATTTGTATACCTTGTGCTGCCATATATTCTTTGGCCTCTTGAACAGTATATTCGCCAAAGTGAAAAATACTGGCGGCAAGTACTGCATCGACGCCGCCTTCTAATACGCCTTCGGCTAAATGCTGTAGGTTACCAACACCGCCTGAAGCAATGACAGGCACATTTACTTGGCTGGTAATTTGCTTCATCAACGCCAAGTCATAGCCTTTTTTGGTGCCATCGCCATCCATCGAGGTGACCAATAACTCGCCAGCGCCAAGTTCGGCCATTTTGCTTGCCCAAGCAACGGCATCGATACCAGTAGGCTTACGACCACCGTGGGTAAAAATCTCCCAACGTGGCATAATAATGCCATCAACAGTGACATCATCGACGCGTTTGGCATCGATAGCCACAACGATACATTGATTGCCAAATTTCTGCGCCGCTTCACCGACGAATTCAGGGGTAAATACCGCTGCCGAATTGATCGCGACTTTATCGGCACCAGCATTGAGCAAGTTACGGATATCAGCGATTTTACGCACACCACCGCCGACGGTTAATGGCACAAATACCGTCTCTGCCATACGTTCAACGGTATGATAAGTGGTATCGCGCTCATCATTGGTGGCAGTAATGTCTAAAAAGGTAATCTCATCGGCGCCTTGCTCGTTGTAGCGCTTGGCGACTTCGACTGGGTCACCAGCGTCTTTAATATCGACAAATTGCACGCCTTTGACCACGCGTCCGTTATCAACGTCCAAACAAGGGATGATACGCTTTGCTAACATAGGGCCTTTCACCTTATAATCAATTCATTCTTTAAGCGCTAGTCTAGCAAAATCACCACCATATCAGGCAGGTTTTCGCAAGATTATTATGCTTTTAGCCAAAGTTTGCTCTTGCGCGGTACAATTACTGTCATTAGCACCTAAATTTCTGCTATTTAACTTCTTATTCAATTGCCATAAGTGAGATGTCATGTCCGTCTATACCCAGTTAACCGATGACCAATTTGCCACCTTTTGCCAACGTTTTGGCGTATCGTTTGCGCGAGCCATACCGATTACCCAAGGTATCAAAAACTCAAACTGGTTTATTCAGACGACTGACGATGTAGATGGCGCGCACTCTTATGTATTTACTTTATTTGAAGAGCGTCCACCGGAAGATATTGAAAAAATGGCGGTTATCTTAAACCAGTTGGATGGTAAGTTACCGGTTGCCGCGCCGTTGGCACTGATTGATTTAGCCGCTGATGCTGATAAACGCTACGTTATTCATTATGATAATAAAGCGATTACCGTGGTGCCCTGTTTGGCTGGCGCGCATCCACAGCAAACCACACAAGCGATGTGTCATGAGATAGGCGCGTCGCTGGCAGTATTGCATGAAACGTTAAAACAGCTACAGCCAGCTGAGCAATACGGTGTGCCTCTATATCCATGGAGCGATGTGCGCGACCGTGAAATTCAGTTTATGCCAGGTGATGAAGCCAAGCTGATGAGTGATATCTGGCAATCTTATACCGATTTGCCACTGGCGACTTTACCAAAAGGCTTATGTCATTTAGATATGTTTGCCGATAACACCTTGTGGAATCTGCAAAAAGGCGAAGAGCGTTTGACCGGATTGTTAGACTTTACCGAAGTCAGCGTCGAGCATTATGTGATGGATATTGCTATTACCATTAATGATTTCTGTACCACGTGGGGCGATGCGGAACAAGGCGAGTCGGTTAATTTTGATCGCAGTAAAATGGCGGCTTTCTTGCAAGGTTATGAATCGAAACGCGCGCTTGGTGAAGATGAAAAACGCGCTTTACCGGTAATGCTAGCAAAAGCGGCGGTGATTTTTTGGCTGCTACGTCTTAACGTTATCCATTACAACCGTACCGAAGGGCGTACTGGCGATAATATCATGGTCAAAAATCCTGACTTAATGAAACGTCTTGCCTCTTATCATTGGTCACATGTTGAAAAAGTGCAAAATACGGTATTTATGCTTGAGCATGCACGCTATAAGGGCGATGATAAAAACGGCGATGTCGAAGATTTTAAATTAATCGGTGTGTTTGCGACAGAACAGCAGGCGCAAGCCGCTATTGAGCAATTAAAATCTCAACCTGGCTTTAAAGACTATCCAAACGGCTTTCATATCGATGCTTATCCATTAAACCAAATTAACTGGTCATCAGGATTCGGTTGCAACTAGAATATAGCAGCGAGTCATATTTATACATATTTAAAAGGAATTTATCATGACCGATCAAGTTGATAACTGGCACAAACTGGCACGCTACGACACCAATATACAAGGCGAGCTGCATGCCAATTTACTGCGCAATAACGACATAAGCGTTTCGCTGCAACCGCTAAGTGCGATGCCGGGTATGAATTCTGGGATTGTGCTGTGGGTTCAAGATACCGATTTGGCACACGCTCAGAAAATTTTGGATAGTATCGATAAGGACGCGGCAAGTTTGCCTGAACCAAACGACAATAACGGTGGTACTTTATAAATGTGTCAACTCTTAGGAATGAACTGTAATACCCCAACCGATATTGGTTTTAGCTTTGCAGGGTTTCGTCGTCGCGGCGGTATGACCGACAGCCATGAAGATGGTTTTGGTATAGCCTTTTTTGAGCGTAGCGAATGCGCCAATGTGGATAACGATAAGAGCAATGCCTCTACTGGTTTGCGTCTGTTCCATGATAATAAACCAAGCCATTTATCGCCAGTGGCTGATTTGGTCAATAATTATCCGATTAAAGCCATGAACGTCATTGCTCATATTCGTAAAGCGACCCAAGGGCAAAATTGCTTGGCAAACACCCATCCGTTCACTCGTGAAGTCTGGGGCGAGCAGTGGGTATTTGCCCATAACGGACAGATGAACAGCGAATTTATCAAACGCTGTCAGCGTCTGCAAGATAATGGTAATGCTTCACACTGTCAGCCAGTTGGTTCAACCGATTCTGAAATGGCGTTTTGCTATCTGGTTAATCGCCTAAAAAGTAGCTTTAAAACTCGTCCTGATGACCAAACGCTGTTTAATTTTTTGACCACCCAATGTCGTTATTTATCCGCCAACGGCTTGTTTAACTGCCTGATATCGAATGGTAGCTGGCAATTGGCTTATGCGGGCAGCTTATTGTTTTATCTGACGCGCCAAGCGCCGTTTGGTGAGGCGAAGTTGGCTGATGATGATTTGGCGATTAACTTTGGTGACGTCACCACAGATACCGATAAAGTGACCATTTTAGTGACCGTACCATTGACTGAGAATGAAAAATGGCAGCAATTAGCGGTCAATGAATGCTTAATATTTCAAGATGGAGATGTCATTTATAAAGACAGCCCAAGCCAGCGTAAGTTTTTAACGATTGAGGAAGGGATTGCGGTGGCAAGGTCAGTTGGGGCGAGTGTTTAGGATGGTTGGCTTGTATTTTTAAATTGGTTGTTCCACTATGAAATTAATAGTTTAATAAAAATTAGGTGAAGCCATGTTAGGCAATGACATTCAAATAAAACAGCTAATAGGTGTCGGTGATGTACATCTTAGTTTTCTACCTGACCAAAGAGTGTATTGTCTGATTGGTGAAAATGGTATTGGTAAAACCAAGTGTTTAGAAGCTTTGTTTATTTCATACCTAGTACACAATAATGACTTCTTATCTGGTGATTACGCTGTTTTTCCTGAAAGACATTTCCCGTTTACAAGCTACATATCTAATTTATCTAGCCAAGCTCTTAAACCACCTACTGGTAACTACTACGACTTTGAAAAAGTTTTTTTTGGGACAAATTATCATAATCTCCCTATAAATTTTGTAGGAGCACAAAGTAGAGGTTATATAAGAGATGGTTCTGAGTATAATAGTTCGATTTCTCGCGATAATTTTGATGGTATTGGCGTAAAAGAAGAAAGGAAGTCTAGCTACTTAGATAGGTTAATAACAGGAGTCGAAAGTACGGGTCTAAAAGATTTAAATATGGATACAGATATTGAAAAATGGATTATTCAACGTGCTCGATCTGCGAATCCATATCAGTCTGTAGAAGACAATAGAGAAATAGAGATTAAAACTTTATTTGACTTACTTAGTAAAATTGACAAACGCATTGATGCAAGCTTTCTTGAAATCTCAGGCAACAATCGCGTATTCATTAAAGTTGCAGATAAAAAAACTGAATTATCCGAGCTTTCTAGTGGCTTTGCCTCAATACTAAAAATCATGCAGTCCATTATCGCAGGTTACAGTTATTTCACTAATGAAACCAATATCGCTCATGTCAAAGGGGTGGTCTTCATTGATGAAATAGAAAGCCATCTTCATACCAAATGGCAAGCGACTATTATTCCTACCTTGAAACGTCTATTCCCTAATACTACCTTTTATATCACTACTCACTCCGCAATTGTTTTGAGCCAATTACAACATGGCGAAGCTTATGAGTTATACCGTGATAAAGCAGATGGCGTAGTAAAAACGGAACTGATAAATCATCCTAATAATGCCGCATTTATAGACTTGTTAAAAGATGCTTTTGATATTGATATTAATCAGCTTAAGTTAGCGCGAGATAATGCGCCACAGCAAGCAGAAGCAAAGCAGATGCTTATCAGTTTATTAGATGAAAAAATTAAACAACTAGAGGCAGGGCAATGATGAGTGAAAGAGAACTATTGCTTGATGCCAATTATTTAATTTATTTACTAGAGGATAAGGTTGACGAAAATGACGCTAATCTTTTGCAAAAATTAAAGACCTTACGTGCTGAAATAGCTTCAAATAACGTCGAAGTAGTCATCACACCACTCATCCGTTATGAGTTTCTAAGATACTTTTTATGGAAGAAAGGAGATGACGAGGTTAAAAGATATGTTAAAGTGATGAACATGCTCACCACTTTAGATATCAGTCAAGATGTCGCAGATTTAGCTGCTGACTTATACCGACTAGATAAATTTATTGCCAACGAAAATAATGTCAATAAAAATATTGATAAACGTCAGTTTGATATATTTCATTTTGCTACGGCTAAGGTTAATGATATAGAATTGCTATCTAATGACAAGCACTTGCCGCAGCTTGAGAAGCTATATACTCTTTACGAAGGAAAACTAATTTAGTTTCTAACTCAAGTACACCCCACAACAGCGCTTAAACTTCTCACCCGAGCCGCAAATACACGGCTGTTTCTGTGTGACAGACATTGAAACAGTCGGATCTAAAAAGTACCAACGCTCATTTACCTTCACGAAGCTAGATAACTCTTGATGAGCCTGCGTTCCGTCGGGCGTATTAAAATAAGCCTTAAAATCAACTTGCGCATGGCGTTTACCCAGCTTTGGCGTATGCGCGACAATTTCTAATCCTGCCCAATCTGTCTCTCTTGCCCAACTCTCAATTGCCTTTATATCAAGAAAATTTTGCTGAGCTGGCACAGTAGTCGCTACAATATAATCTGGTTTTACCAAGACAAATGCACTATAGCGCGTGCGCATTAAACGCTCCGCAGTGTCTGCTTTATTAATGCCATCATGATAAGGCTGGCAGCAATCTTTATAAGCTAACAGCGTGCTTAAATTGTCTGATGTTGGATTGATTTGGCAGGGGCATGTTTGCATGGAGGTTGACATTATTTACTCGAGTGATTATTTGTTTTTTAGGGCGTGTCCTCATTTTAAAAATGGTGATAAAAATAAGTTAAATTGCAGTTAAACAAGGAAAATAGTGCAGATAATATCGGGATATTAGCCAACTATTTGACGATGTTTAGCAAAATTTAGCCATTTTCAGCCCATTTAGGTATTATCGTTTAGATTGAGGACACGCCCTAGTAGTTTTACAGATTTTAATTCAGCCAGTTTTTTATCAATTCTGGCCATAGGCCAATTTTAAGCTTTGCCCAAGGTGCTGGATCACGTAGCTGCGACCAAAAAGACTCAAAGGGCGGGGCAAAATATATCAATAAAATAAGAATGGTATATAGGAGCAGATACCACCATTTGTCTTTATGCTGATAAAACTTCATCGCTGTACCAGACGAGCGTTTCATGGTCATATTGGATAAATTAACGCTATATAGCTCGTCCAATGCCAAGTGTACCACCGCGCCGCCAAATAAAAACAGGCCATAAAACCAGCTAATCGTTAACGGTAAACGCAAACCGTAATAGCTTATATAAGTCAAACCCAAACCTAATATCGCCATATAAGGCACAGAATGAATCACGCCGCGATGCACAGTCATTTTGGTAAACATGGAGAACGCCACATAGCGCATAAAGCCATAACCTGCCAGCCATAACACTATTAGCGCCAATAAACTTAGCTCGCTGCGCCAATGCATCACCAGACCAAAGGCAAAAACAAACGAGATGACATTAAAACCAAGCTTAATCGGCGTCGAATTATCAGAATCCAAATCAGGTAGCAGCCCACCAATAGTGCCGAGCGCCACACACATCAAAAACCCTGAATCATCAATCAATCCTGCTTTGTAAACTGTCAAACTCAGCGTACCACTCGCCATAAAAGCGACATTCAAGTGGGTGTTAAAATTGGCCATAAAAACTCATCAATAAATAGCGTGCGAAACGTTCATTTCGAGCCGCTTGTCTAGCAGTAAAAAAGCGCACCATGATACCATAGAGCGGCCATACGTCTAACAGAGATAATTGCTATGACTGCCAGTGATCTACCCATCAAACCCCATTTCTATGCTGATTCGAATAGTTTGCCCATGTCTGATGGTAAGCTTGATAAAATCTTTGCTCAAATTGACTGGCAAGCACCGTGGCTGCGTCATTTAAATCAATTAAAAGATATCAGCGAGGCCGTTAAAGGCATGAGTACGCTAAATGAACAAAAGAACAATGCGGCGTATGACGGTCCATCAATAGATGTAATCGCTGGTGTATTAAACAAAGCATTCAACCAGCAAAGTAGCCACACGCAAATAGAACTGCCAACCACCAAACCTACGCTAAACAATCAAGCTAAAACTTTAGAATTTGTCTCGCAAAATGCGCTGCCAGAAGGTGAGGCGTACGAGAGTTTTATCGGCACCACTGGCAATATTCCGACGCGTGATAATTTGCATGATTTATTTAATGGCAGTATTTGGCTTACTTTTCCAAAGACCAAAGCGCTGCTCAACTACTATCATATGCTCGAAATCGCAGAGCAAGGCATTGGTGGTAGTCGGGGGCGTGTTCGCGATACCATCACCGTATTTGATGAGAATGGGGCGATACTGGTGACAGCCGAACCGAGCATCGGTGAAGCACTGATTGATTTTGATTGGCAAACGAGCTTGGTTGCGCCACGTGCGCAGTGGGATAATCCGAAACAAATAAGCGCAGACGATAAAAATAATGCTAAGGCGGCGGTTTATATTTTTGGTCATGCATTGCTAGAAAAGCTCCTACAGCCACGTAAGCCGTTATGTGCGCATAGTATCGTGATAAATGTAACGCAAGATTTCTTTGCTTTATCATTGTCTCAGCGTATGCAGTATTTGGATAATCAAGTCGCTGACTATATGGATATATTATTGTCACGACATGATGTCACGCCGCGTAAACTGTCGCCATTGCCGATTTTGGGAGTGCCGCACTTTTGGGCTGAAAATGCCAATCCTAGTTTTTATGATGACAGCCAAGTTTTTCGTAGTGGCCGTCGCCAAAAAAATAAAAGTTAAGGTAGAATTAAAGTACCTGTCAATCAACTCCTAAACCATTGTCGCGTTTACGATTGTGCCACGATTTGTCAACGTCTGGTTGTTAACAAAGCAGCCTAGGTTTGCTATGGTAAGAGGACGCGGTTGATAGCTGAACTGATTATACTTATTTTTTAATAAATTTAAGAGTAAATCTTTTAAGTAAAAAAAGTAAAAACGAACAATAAATACCACGATAAAAAACAAGCATTTAGCCACCTGTTATAACGATAAATTCATAACAATCTCTACTTAAATTTCAAAATGTAGATAAGGAAGCTACCATGAGTGATATTTTTAATGTAAAAGACACTATCTCGGTTGATGGCAAGGAACATGCCTATTATAGCCTGCCAAAGTTGGCTGAAACCTATGAGAACATCAATAAACTGCCATTCTGCATGAAAATCGTCTTAGAGAATCTATTACGTAATGAAGATGATGGCCAGTCTGTCGGCAAAAACCATATCGAAGCCGTGGCTAATTGGGATGCGGGCGCAGAATCATCAAAAGAAATTGCCTTCATGCCAGCGCGTGTTGTGTTGCAAGATTTCACAGGCGTACCATCAGTGGTGGATTTAGCAGCCATGCGCGATGCGGTCGTTGAGCTGGGCGGTAAAGCCGAGCAAATTAATCCGTTTATTCCTAGTGAATTGGTCGTTGACCATTCCGTGCAGGTTGACGCTTATGGCCGTGAAGACGCGCTAGATTTGAATGAGAAAATTGAATTTAAGCGTAACAATGAGCGTTATGAATTCTTGCATTGGGGTCGCAATGCGTTTAAAAACTTCGTTGTCGTCCCACCAGCCACTGGTATTGTGCATCAGGTAAACCTTGAGTATTTAGCACGTGTGGTGATGGCTGCTGATGTCGATGGTGAACTGACGGCATATCCTGATACGGTATTCGGTACGGACAGTCACACCACGATGATTAATGGTATTGGTGTACTCGGTTGGGGTGTAGGCGGTATCGAAGCCGAAGCCGCAATGCTGGGTCAACCGTCATCGATGCTGATTCCACAAGTGGTTGGTTTTGAGCTGACTGGCAAGCTAACGGAAGGCGTCACCGCGACGGATTTAGTATTGCGTGTGGTTGAGATGTTACGTGCCCATGGTGTCGTTGGTAAATTCGTCGAATTCTTCGGCGAAGGTTTGCACAGCATGCCGTTAGCGGATCGTGCCACGATTGCCAATATGTCGCCAGAGTATGGTGCGACTTGCGGTATCTTCCCAATTGACCAAATGGCGATTGATTATCTGCGCCTATCTGGACGTGACGAAGCGCAAATTAAACTGGTCGAAAAATATGCCAAAGCGCAAGGTCTATGGCACGATGCTGATATGCCAGCTGCGACTTATTCAAGTAAGCTAGAGTTGGATTTATCATCAGTACAACCAGCGCTTGCTGGTCCTAACTTGCCACAACAGCGTATTAATCTATCAGATATGTACGACAAGTTTGGTGAAACGCTAGAGAAAATGACTAAGGATCGTAAGTCAGAAATAAAAGGCAAAGAGCGTTTTGACGAAGAAGGCGGTGAGCAAGAGCAAGCAGAAAGACTAGCGGCGAAACCTAATAATGCTGCAGAAAATACCCCGTTTGACGTCAATGATGTGAGACATGCTGAACACAGTGCTTTTTCTACCGTTAATATAGATGAGGATGAGCATAAGCTGCGTGATGGTGCAGTGGTCATTGCTGCGATTACTTCTTGTACCAACACCTCAAACCCTGCGGTGATGATTGGTGCAGGTTTGGTGGCGAAAAAAGCCGCTGCGAAAGGTCTAAAGGCCAAGCCTTGGGTCAAAACGTCATTAGCGCCTGGTTCAAAAGTCGTTACTGATTACCTTGAAAAAACCAAGCTAATGGATGAGTTAGAAAAAACAGGCTTTTACTTAGTGGGTTATGGTTGTACCACCTGTATCGGTAACTCAGGGCCACTGTTAGAGTCGATCGAAAAAGGCATCGAAGATAATGATCTAGTTGCTGCGGCGGTACTATCAGGTAACCGTAACTTTGAAGGTCGTATCCACTCGCACGTCAAGGCCAGTTATTTGGCTTCACCACCATTGGTTGTCGCTTATGCGCTGGCAGGTACGGTCGATATTGATTTGACCACCCATCCACTCGGACAAGATCAAGACGGTAATGATGTCTATCTTAAAGACATCTGGCCAACGTCGGATGAAATCAATGAGCTGATTGCCAATAATATCGATGCAGAGATGTTCCGCAAAAACTACGGTGAAGTATTTGACGGTAGTGCAGCATGGAACGCCATTAGCTCAGCTGATAGTCAATTATATCCTTGGGACGAAGAATCTACTTATATCAAAAACCCACCGTTCTTTGATGGTATGACTATGGAGCCAGAAGGTATCCTCGATATCGAAGGCGCACGTATCTTAGGTCTATTCGGTGATTCGATCACTACTGACCACATCTCACCAGCGGGTAATATCGATGCAGATTCTCCTGCAGGTAAATACTTGCAAGAGCGTGGTGTGATGGAAGCCGACTTCAACAGCTATGGCTCACGCCGTGGTAACGATGCAGTCATGACACGCGGCACCTTTGCCAATATCCGTATCAAAAATACTATGATGGGTGGTAAAGAGGGTGGCTATACTTATTACTTCGCAGGCGATAATGACAAGCTTGAAGACGGTAAAGAGATGGCTATCTATGATGCGGCGATGAAGTATAAAGAAGACAAGCGTCCGCTAGTGGTGCTTGGCGGTGCAGAATATGGCTCTGGCTCTAGCCGTGATTGGGCAGCCAAAGGAACTATTTTGCTAGGTGTAAAAGCAGTGTTGACCAGCTCGTTTGAGCGTATTCACCGCTCGAACCTAGTTGGCATGGGCGTACTGCCATTGACCTTTAAAGAGGGCGAAAACGCTGAAACCTATAAGCTCGATGGTTCAGAAGTCATGAGTATCACTGGTCTCGACAATGGCGAAAGCAAAACGGCTAAAGTTACCGCTACTCGTGCTGATGGCTCAAGCGAAAGCTTTGAGGTCAACGTTGGTTTGCAGACCCCAAAAGAGCGTGAATACGTGCGTCACGGCGGTGTATTGCACTATGTGCTACGTCAGTTAGCTGCGGACAGTAAAAACGCTGCATAATGGTTAAGTAGACTGAGTATAAAAAGAAGCCCAATCCCAGTAAAATAAGGGATTGGGCTTTTTGTGTTTAAGCGAGACTTTTATAATGCAAATTTTAGGCTTGGCAATCGACGTGCCGTCCATCGAATAGTTGTCTATATCATGAGGTGCTTTACTGGTTTTTCACCTGTAACTCAATAGCAGGTTTATTGTAGCCTCGAATCACTTCATCATTAAATAACAGCAGAGGCACACCGCCACCGCCTAGGCTTTCGTATTGTCGAAAGCCCTCAGCAGAGCGCTCGATATCGTATTCGCAATAGTCAACATTGTGCGAGGCGAGCAACTGTCTAGTCTGCTCGCAATATGGGCACCAGACAGCACCGTATAAAACAATGTCATTATCATTAGAGACGTCACAGGCAACAGAGTCAACAGTAACCGTACTATCATTGATGAGGTAAATAGAGCCTATTAATACAGTGATACCGAGAATTGCTGAGAATATTTTTAAAAAAGTCATAGAACTACCTGTTTATCCCTGTTTTTAAGCTGATTCATTGGCAGTGAGTATAGTGGGGTTAAAACATGAAGTCTAATCGCTGCTCGAAATGAATAGGGCAGAGTGCTCTATATACAGGCTTTAAAAAACTAAGAAAACATTCAACCTTTTTCAGTCAACAGCTTAATTCCCAAACCAATAAACACCACACCGCTTATCTTATTTAAAACGACCTCGATAGATGGATTTTTTCTTAGGTTTTCACTGAATTTCGATGCCAATAGCGCCAAACAAAAGCACCATATAAAGCCAGTAATAGCAAAGGTCAATCCCAAAACGATAAATGACAACATGCTATAAGCATAACTGGCGTCGATAAACTGCGGAAAGAATGCCAAGAAAAATAAAGCGACTTTTGGATTAAAGGTATTGGTTAGTAAGCCTTGTTTGTATATTTGCCAATGATCTAAAGACTTAGTAGGTGCCGGTTTTCCATTTTCTTGCAAATGACTGGCTATCAAGGGCTGCTGTTTAGCCATTAGCATTTTGACGCCCAAATAGCACAAGTAACTGGCACCAATGTATTTGACGATCATAAATGCCAGTGGGGAGTTGGCCAATATAATGGACAAGCCCAGCGCTGCCAACAAGGTATGCACTAAAATACCTGAGATAATACCTAGTACGGAATAAAACCCTGCTTGGCGACCGTGTGAGATGCTACGGGTGATGATATACATGCTATCGGTGCCAGGGGTTAGGTTTAACAAAATGGCTGCCATGATAAACCCTAGATAATTTTCAATACCAAACATAGCCAATACTTCCTTGTGATAGCCTTAATTGTTCTTATGTTATAGAGAGCTAGAGAGCTTCTACATGTTATCAATATTCCTGATGGCTTATACAGCATTAATAGCCGTTTTCGGAAATAACAGACATAAAAAAGCCCAGTCACCGTATGATGACTGGGCTTTTTTATTGTTCGCTTATTAGTCTAATCTAATGTTTAAAGGTGCTAAGCAAAAGTGCTAATAAGTAACGCCGAATAGTGGCGTCCCCAGGGGGATTCGAACCCCCGTTACCGCCGTGAAAGGGCGGTGTCCTAGGCCTCTAGACGATGGGGACGCATAGAGTGTTATAACCAAGCGGTTACAACGGTACTTCACAATATCAGAGAACTTATCTATTAATAATAGAGCAAGCCGTGCCTAGGTGCTGATATCGTTCTACTAGCGAGTATTTATTTTCAAGTTTCAGTAAACTGAGCTTTATGATAAATAGTATGGTGGAGCTAAACGGAGTCGAACCGTTGACCCCTTGCATGCCATGCAAGTGCTCTACCAACTGAGCTATAGCCCCTCGCTAAGAGTGTGCGTATTTTATGTAAGTGCGGCAGTCTTGTCAACTGCTATTTTCAAAATAATTGATAAAACTACTAAAAAAAGCATTTAAATCTATTTTATCTTCGTTATGATTCTAAATTAACGTGGATTTTGCTTAAGGGCGATCTCTTTAATGGCTTTATCAGTGAAAAACTCTTCTTCCGTATCATTAGAGCTGTCATCGGAGAAAAGTACTGCGCAACACTCAGTGGGGATATATTGTCCGCCCTTTTGTTGTACTGTGCTGATACCCTTAAAGCCAATTATGTTGCACGCATCTAACCGATCTAGCTTATGTTTTGTATATTGGCAATAGGTGCTGTATATCCATTTTAAATCTTCAAAGTCCTGACCTGTGGTCAGAGTGAGCTTTGCGTCATAAAGCTCTTTTACGATTGCTCCATAGTATTTCTGTGCTTCTTTTAGTGTGTTAAAGACATGATCTTTACTTTCTATGGTGACGGTTTTGGCGGCCATATTTATTTCCTGTTTTATGTATTCAATAAACAATCAGTATCATTATGAAAATGCTAGGAGTAACGTAAAAGGGGGCAGTATTAGCCTGACCCCTTTTTTTTACTTTCTAATCATGTTGTTAATTAACAAGTTAAGAATTATTCAGTAGCTAAGAAATCTGGCAACGTTGCTGCTTGTTTCTCAAGCTTTTTAAGTTTCTTTTTACCCAAACCGCCTAATACGTCAACCGCATGACGCAAGCGTGTTAGGGTCATGTCCGCGCCAATAATAGCCATCGAGTTCATGACTGGCGTCGATGAGGTGCTACCAGCGATAGCGATAAAGAACGGTGCCATAAAATCACGCATCTTGATATCGAGATGCGCGGCAAGGCCTTTTAGTGTGGCGTAGATATTTTCTTCTGACCATGTTGGCAAGGTTTCTAGCTGCCACAATGCCAGTTGTAGCATCTCAATAATTTGCTCAGGGGCGAGTGATTTATGGGTAAAGCTTTCGGCATTGATATCAGGTAAGTTTTGGAAGTAAAAGCCACTCCAATTAACCGCATCAGACAGCAACTCGATACGAGGTTGAATAGCGGCGGCGATAGCAGTTAATTTATCGCTGTCACTGGCCCAGTCGAGGATTTTATTCTTTAGCTGTTCAGGCGTCAGCTCGCGTAGCCACTCAGCATTGAGCCAATTAAGCTTTTCGATATCGAAGATAGGACCGCCAAGTGACACGCGCTGAATATCAAAGCTGGCAATCATCTCATCCAAGGTAAATTGCTCAGCTTCATCAGGCATTGAGTAGCCCATACGACCAAGGTAATTAAGCAAGGCTTCAGGTAGCACGCCAGCATCACGATAGTAGGTGATAGAAGTTGGGTTTTTACGTTTAGACAATTTTGATTTATCTGGGTTACGCAGTAATGGCATGTGGCACAATACTGGCATCTCCCAACCAAAATACTCATAAAGTAGCTGGTGTTTCGGCGCAGAGTTAAGCCACTCTTCACCGCGCATGACGTGACTGATGTCCATCAAATGGTCATCAACGACGTTGGCTAAATGATAAGTGGGCATACCGTCAGTTTTTAGCAGCACCTGCATATCGACTTGCGTCCAAGGAATCTCAACTGTGCCGCGTAGCATGTCATGCACCTGACAGTTACCTTCGGTTGGCACGCGCATACGAATCACGTGTGGCTTGCCCTCAGCGATTAATTGCTCTGTTTTCTCTGGAGCTAAATGGGCGCAGCGGCCATCGTAACGCGGCGTTTCGCCATTGGCCATTTGTTCAGCACGCATCGCATCTAGCTCTTCACTGCTACAGAAACAACGAAACGCATGGTCGTTTTCTATCAGCTGCTCAGCGTGTTTTTTATAAATGTTACTACGCTCGCTTTGACGGTATGGCGCATGCGGTCCACCGATGTCTGGACCTTCTGCCCAATCAAGACCGACCCAACGCAGCGCATCCAAAATCATTTTTTCAGATTGTTCGGTCGAGCGTGTCTGATCCGTGTCCTCGATACGTAAAATAAATTCGCCGCCATGAGCTTTAGCAAAGGCTAAATTAAATAGCGCAATATAAGCGGTGCCCACGTGAGGAAAGCCCGTAGGCGATGGCGCAATGCGAGTACGTACAGGGCGCGTGCGGTTAGTAGTAGATATTTGTGTCATAGAAATCTCAGAATATGGTTATCGTTGGAAAATGGCAATAAAAAATACGGTTGAAACAATCGCAGTCAACGTTGAAAAATAGCGTAAAATATAGCGCTAGTATAACAGAAGAGGGGATATTTTTAACGAAATGCCCTTCTAGCGCTTGACTACCCGTGTAACCTTGCGATAATAATGTTAGGCAAGTTGTAACTTGTTTATTTTCATCTGATTTTTTACTATTACTGGCCAAAATGGTCATCATTTACTGAGTTGTTTGTGTCCAAATTGAATAATAAGCCAAAAAATACGCCAAATCCTAAAGTAAATCCTTCTTCAGCCACTGATGATTCTGAGTCAATGGTCATTCCGTCTGCTGTAGAAAGCGCTTCTGACAATAAACCTGCTCAGGAATCTGCGACAGAACAACCGACCTCTGATGCGTTAAGCTTTGTTCATGATGCGGTATTATTACAAGAGGCGGTTGCCGCGGTATTGGGTGTCAAGTCGTTACCAAGGCAAACAGACAGTGACGAACAAAGCAGTGACAGCCAGAAGCGTTTACAAATGAGTGGCATCTACGTCGATGCAACTTTTGGGCGCGGGGGTCATAGCCGTTTATTATTAAGTCAACTTGCCGATGATGCAACATTGATTGTCTTTGATAAAGACCCAACAGCCATTGGTGTGGCTCAAGAGCTTGCGAGTATAGATAGCCGCGTAAAAGTAGTTCATGATAGTTTTGCGACGTTGACCGATAGTCTAGCGGCGATGGGTATCATGCAAATTGACGGTTTGATGGCAGATTTGGGTATTTCATCACCGCAGATTGATGACGGCAGTCGTGGTTTTAGCTTTATGCGCGATGGTGCAGTTGATATGCGCATGGATACCAGCCGTGGACAGTCAGTTGCTGAGTGGCTGGAAAAGGTCGATGATGAAACTTTAGCCAATGTGCTCTATGAGTTCGGTGAAGAGCGCCATAGTCGCCGGATTGCGCGCGCTATTAAACAGATGGACAGTTATGACTCCACGCTTGAGCTGGCAGAAGTGATAAAAGTCGCGCATCCAAACTGGCAACGCGGTAAGCATCCAGCTACCCAAAGCTTTCAGGCCATGCGAATTTTTATTAATAATGAGCTTGGCGATGTCGATGACTTTTTAGAACAAAGCATTCCAATTTTAAAGTCAGGTGGACAGCTGGCCGTGATTAGCTTTCACTCGTTAGAAGACCGCCGTATTAAACAGTTTTTGCAGCGTCATAGCAAAGGGCAATATCCAGAAGATGAGAATTTGCCAATGCCGCCTAAGCGCCCACGTTATTTCAGTAAGCCCAAACGCGTTGGGCCTAGCAAGGCAGAGATAAGTCATAACCCCCGTTCGCGTAGCGCGTGGTTACGCATGGCAACGCGCACGGATATCGATTATCTGCCTAATGTTGAGTCATAAGAATGAGAAGGCTTTTACCGCAATAATCTTAAGTAGATACTTTTAATCGGTTTCTGTTAGGGGCTGTATAGAATTCAAATCAGCGGCAGCCAGATAAAGACACAAGCGAGAA
>NZ_RRYW01000253.1 GCF_014861365.1 Psychrobacter sp. FME6 | reverse complement strand
CGTCCTTCTTGTCGATCAAGTCGAGCAGCTCTTGCTCGTCGTGCTGCGTCATCGAAGGGGTTGGGGGCTGGTCTTGCACTTCGCTCAGTTGCTTTGTTAATTTCAATATTTGACTTTCCGATAGCTTCAGTGATTCCCTCAATTGCTTGTTTTGTGTCGTCAATTCGTTGTGTGAGCTTATTGTTTTCTTGTTTTGTGTCATTAATTCTTTGTTTTGTGTCATCACATCGCTTTGGTAGGTTTTCGCATCGTTTAGCTGCCCAAGCAATGCCTGATTTTGCGTCTTCAATACATCGTTTTGTGTCGTCAACTCGAACTGCTGTTCTATTAGATTGTTCTGTGCAGTATGTAATGTAGTATTCTGAGCTTCCAGAGAGGTGTTTTGCAAAGTCAGCTCGTTGTTTTGTGTCTCCAATGCTGCCAGGTAGTCTTGCATTTTTCTCAGTTGCCCAAGCAAGTCCTTT
>NZ_RRYW01000032.1 GCF_014861365.1 Psychrobacter sp. FME6 | reverse complement strand
ACGTTACTTTAATCAAAACCTCTTATCAGGTGTCCTAAATTAGTTGACCACTACACACCATTAACGGTGACTTGATGCACTAAGTCGCCGCCTTCGGTGACGCTTGCATCGCCAACGCTGACGGTCGGTTTGTCGCCTTCTTGCGGTGTTCCGTCTGCAGCGTCTTCATCGAAGATGGTGCCTGTGGCACTACTATCCGGTCCGATAGCGGCATTGCTTGGATTGCTGATATCCAGCACTAAGTCTTCTGATTGTTCATAAACATCATCATCCGCCACCGTAATGGTGATGACTGGGGCTTTGGTACTACCCGCTGCAATCTTGACGCTTGCGCCATTGGTGAGGAAGTCTTGGATCTCAGCTTGGGTGCCTAATGTCACTACAATGCCGTCTGAATTAGTGTAACTTATAGAAGCAACGTCCGCCGCTTCGATAGTGCTATTTACTGTATTCAGCTTAACGTCAACAATAGTGTCAAAGTTACTCAGATTATCTTGCGAGACATCAAAGATAAGCAAGTTATCGACACCTTCAGTGGCAGTATCTTTAGTGGCAGTAATAGATACTACTGGCGTATCATCGCCTACTGATGGATCTGCAGGATCAACAGGTGTTTCACCATCTGTGGTGCCATCATCATAGATGGTGGTGTTGACGCTGTCATCAGGGCCAATCGTTGCCGTACCTGAAGTGATATCAGTAACGGTCACGGTAAAGTCCTCGGGTCCTTCAAATAGGTTGTCATCTACAATCGGTACGCTGATGTCAACCGTAGTTTGACCTGCTGGAATGGTGACTTCTTGGGTGACAGGTGCGGTATAGTCAGCGGAACCTTCGGTGCTGCCATCACTAATGGTGACTTCAATCACCGTATCTTCCGTACTTGGGTTGCTAATACTTACGGTATAAGTCGCTTCATTGGCACTGCCATCAGCAGCGGTTTCATTCAAGCTGGTCGTGCCTGTGATGCTTACTACGCCTGGATAATCAACGGTAATGGTCGCTTGATTGGACTTTAATCCAGCATTATCAGAAACAACATATTCAATAGGTGTGGGATCATTGCTAAAACCTGACTCTGGTATAAAAGTGACTTTGCCAGTCGTAGGATCAACTATCCACTCACCTTCGCCAGGCATAGTGATGCTATTGACTTCATCACCTGTGGTAGGATCGATCAGCTTGACACTGGTAGGGTCTAAGTCGTTTTCAGGATCAATATCATTTGCAACTACGTCGATAGTGACAGGCTGACCTGTTTCACCTTTTACGACATCGTCTTCAGCAACAGGCGCCTGATTAACAGGAGGAGTGACACCACCACTATCGTTTGAGCTGCTACTACTAGCAGCGACTATACCAACCAATCCAACGCCAGCAGCCGCTGGTATCCACCAAGGTACAACTGCAACATACTCTGTACCGCCGAGCGCATGACCTTCAACATCACCTATTTCCAGTTGAGTTACATAATCATAAACCTCACCTGTATCTGGAATATAATGGTAATATTCACCATCTTCAGCGATACCAACTAATGCACTGTCTGGGTTATCGTAAAAACCTTGTATAATAAGATCGCTTTCTTGACCTTCTTCTTCAAATGAAACATGTAAGTCATTTTTCAGACGCTTAGTGATGATATGGTTAGGCGCTCGACCGATAGCAGTATCATGAAACTCATAATTCACCTTATCCATAGCTTTAATAATGGTAGGCTTACCGTCCTTGGTCACGACTTGTACTTGATCTATGGTTTGAGTCGCATCATTTGTCTTCACAATAATCGTATTCATTTTTATCTCTTATATTCTTCAATCAAAATTTTAAAACTTTACAGTCTTATGTATTAGGATGTCTAAATCGCTAAAAACTCATGGCTTAGCTAGGTTTTCTTCGACCACAGCAACCACTCGGCGATTGAGCTGCCTACCTTCTACTGTGTCGTTGCTTGCTCTTGGCTGCGACTCGCCATAACCAATGGCAGTTAAACGATCTTCTGCGACTCCAAACTGCGAGATCAATACTTCTTTTACCGCATTAACACGACGTTGGGATAAAGTTTGGTTATAGCTATCTTTGCCTCGGCTATCAGTATGCCCCTCGATGGTTACTACCGTATTAGGGTACTGGGTCATAAATTCAGCCAACTCAGCTACTTTGGCATAATACTCTGGCCGTACGACCGCCTTATCCGTCTCAAATAATACCTCAAGATCAATCGTCACTTTTTCAGTTAGCACTGGTGTTTCTTTTTCTACTGTTAAAGGTGGTATCACAGTGGGCATAGCAGCGACAGGTGCTGGGCAATTCGGTACGACACGACTAATTTGATGAGACTGATAGGACTTATTTGCTAATAGCGGTGATGCACTGTCAGGCGTTATCTGCGTCAGTGTGCTCTCGCCTGTTCCGTCCATTTCGACATAAAAAAAGTACGTTTGACCACCTTGTAACTGATAATCTTGCTTATCTGCCAATAAGTTATTATTTTTAAAACCAGTCGCCTGAGCACTCAACTGATTACTTCCAGTACAAGAGTCCACCACCGTGTAGTTGTTCGCATGCAAACTGACGTGAAACCTGTTGTTGATGGAGATATTGGTACTTGTTTGCTCAGAATGATTATCGTTCTTCCGTATAAATACTAATCGAGTCTTATCAGACGCCACTTCTTGCTTGAGCACCTCTTTGAAGTCAATACTTTTTTTATTGTTCCACATAACGCCATCAACATGCTGGGTATAGCCTTCACTATCAGCACCACCAATGACAGCACAAGAAGGCATACCAAGCAATGTTATTGGTAAAATAATAGCAACTATATTCTTTCTAAGTATCTTGTTCATAGTATTAACCAGACTTCCATTTTTTTGATAGGTAATATTTTTAAATTAACAAGCAGATGGATTTATATGTTGTTTTTCAATGACCCTGATAGCTATAGTTACCCCACTCTCAACTTCGAAAGTGATTGAAAAAAGAAGAGCACCTCACTAATCTATTGTTTTCGACCAAGAATACAATGGAGTTGTGAGATGCCCATAGACGAATTTATCATCAATATCTATTTAATGGTAGAGCAATATTACAAAATAGTCGTCACCAAACCCTTGCGAAGTGCAGGTTACGCGCCAAAGCTAAGTGATCCTGAGGTTATTTGCATGGAGATGGTCGGTGAATTTTTACACCTTGATCAAGACAAACAGATTTGGCAATACTTTACCCAGCATTGGCAAGACTGGTTTCCAGCCATCGGCTCATACCCTAACTTCGCAAAGCACTGCGCCAATCTGTGGCAAGTCAAACAGCAGATACAAGATAAAGTCAGTCAAATTGAAGGCCGTGACAACATTCATTTTATGGATGGCTTTCCGATACCCGTCTGTCATTATGGACGCGCTTATCGGCATAAAAACTATCAAGACTTAGCAGCTTTTAGTTACTGCGCCGCTAAGCAAGAGAGATACTATGGCTTTGAGGGACATTTGCTTGTTAATTTATCTGGCATGATTAAAGGCTTTACCGTTGCCCCTGCCAATGTTGATGAAAGAGCGGTTGCGCCTGATATTACTGACCATATCCATGGTTTGCTCGGTGCTGATAAAGGGTATATCAGCCCCAGTCTGACATCGTACTACGACGCTCAAGGAGTGGATTTACAAACGCCACTCAGAGCTAATATGAAAGAAGATAGACCCAAACCTGTGGTAAGACGGCTAATGAAAGCTCGCCGTATCGTTGAAACAGTCATTGGTCAGCTATCAGAACGATTTAATATACAAAGAGTGCGAGCAAGAGATTTATGGCATTTGTCTCATCGATTGATTCGTAAGATTCTGTCTCATAATCTATGCTTTGTACTCAACAAAAAACTTGGTAACCCGCCTCTTCAGTTTGATTTGCTTATTTCAAGTTGAGAGTGGGGTGAATTATGTATATACTTATGTAATGTTATATTATAACATTACAATTAATTTCAGTACTGATTTGTATTCATGTAACTTTTAATTTTGGTAAAACTATGTCTAAGTCATTCAATATCAATGAGTTAAGAGGTATTCATTACACTTCTACACCACCCTCCAATTTTAGTATCAAACATACAACGGTTATATTCTCAGTGACTGCTGCTCTAAGCATGGCAGGCTTACCTGTCATGGCGGCAGAAATTCAGTCAACAAACAGTGAGCTTACTACCTCTGCTGATAACGGGTTATCCGATATGACGATGCCCTCAACCACTTTAGATACGATTGTTGTTACCTCAAACCCTTTACTCCCGCAAGCAAATGAGATGGCTACAGCAACCAGCATTGTTACTGGTGAGGCGCTAGATTCTCAGGTCAACAGTACGCTTGGCGATGCATTGGCAAACGAGATAGGCGTATCTACTGACAGTTTTGGACAAGGCGCGAGTCGACCAATTATTCGCGGACAGAGCGCACCGCGTGTTCAAGTCATGCAAAACGGCTTGACTGTACAGGATGCTTCACAGATTTCTCCAGACCATCAAATATCTGTGCCCATATTGGGTGCAAGACAAATTGAGGTCATAAAAGGCACATCAGCGTTGATGTACGGTGGCGGCGCTATAGGCGGAGTGGTCAATATCGTTGACAACACCATTCCAAACCCGTCGTCACAGAAAAACCTAAACGGCAAAGTGTCGCTAATCGGTCAACAAGCCACCGATGGGTATCTTGGGTATGCAGAGCTCAATGGCGGTATCGGCGATAATTGGCTTTGGAGTGGGCGTTATCAAAAAACGGACAAAGGTAATATTCAAGTACCGCATTGGGACACGGATGAGATTAGCAACAGTTGGTATACTCAAGATAATGGCAGTATTGGGCTATCGTATGTGACTGATTTGGGTTATATCGGTGGTTCATACCAACGTCAGTCTTCAGAATATGGTCTGCCATTCCACGTCCATAGCGAATGCTCGCCTGATAGCAATAATCCTAACAGTCTTAGCTGCGCAGGTGAGCACGACCATGACCACGCTCATGGAGAGGCGCCTTATGTTGATTTGACTTCAGACGTCTATCAGCTCTATGCCGAGCGGCAGATACCTATGATAGGGGTTGATAATATCAATGCCAAGATTAGTTATACCGATTATCGCCATGATGAAATAGATGAAGGCGTGGCTGGCACTACTTTCAAAAACAGTGCCATCAGTGCGCGTACCCAAGCAACCCATGCAACTTATAAAACAGGCAATTTAGGGTTTATGAAAGGGGTGGTTGGCTTAGATTACACCAACAGTGAGTTTTCAGCGGTGGGACTAGAAGGTTACCTTCCAAAAACGGATCGTACTCAAGTGGGACTATTTTTTATTGAGCGACTCACGCCGAATTACCTTGGTGCAAAAATAGAAAATGTCGATAAATTTGCTGACAATACGTTTTCATCATCTGATGAACATGCAGGTCACAATCATGGTGGTAGAGCAGATTCTACTGATGAAAGCACTAACGCCATCGTCAGCAAGCAAGGAAGAAGTCCTTGGTACATCGAATTTGGCGGTCGTCAAGATTTTCAAAACCTGACTGATACCGAAAATAATATTGACAAAGCACATACTGGTACTTCTGTCAGCTTAGAGGGTGGTAAGTACCTTACGCCCAACACACAACTGTCTGCAAGAATCAGTCATTCTGAAAGACTACCCTCCTCACAAGAGTTATTCTCTAATGGTGCCCATCTGGCAACCAATACTTGGGAGCGCGGTAATGATCAATTAAAAGAAGAGTCAACCAATGGTGTAGAACTTACATTGCGCTTTGACAATGGCGATAGCTTTGAGACCAGTATTTCTGCTTTTTATAATGACAGCAAGGACTATATCTACGCTAAAACACAAGATGTCGTTACAGAAGGAGAGTCGGCAGGTTTTAGATTGGTTGACTACGTTCAAAGCGATGCCAAACATTATGGCGGTGAAATTCAATCACGCTATTATCTGAACAACAGAATCAGTATCGGCAGCTTCGCTGATATCGCATTGATAACGCTAGACAGTAATGATCTTACCAGTAAATATGCCCCAAGATTGGTGGCCCCTCGAATTGGTGGTGACATTACAACTCAATTTGGTCAGTTCGATTTGGTACTCTCTGGCTATCATCGCTTTGAGCAAGACCACATTGCTGACTTTGAGACCAATACGCCAAGCTACAACATGGTTGACGCCAAGCTTGTCTATCACAGTCCTAGCGCTTATGACTATACCGCCTTCCTTCAGGTTAATAACCTTTTAAATGAGCTGGCATACAATCATGCCTCCTATTTGGTTGAACACGTGCCTATGCCGGAGCGTTCATTGAATGCTGGGGTGACCTATCGTTTTTAACCGTCAGTTCTCTAAGTACTGGCTTGTCTGACTTCTTGACAATAATTAGTAAAAAATCATACCCATGAATGGAGCACCTTTATGATTCAGTTTCACCCACTAAGTAAATCTATTGCACTAGCTTTATCTACTTTGTTAACGGTTACAGCGCTTAGCGGTTGTGGCTCAGATGATGATCGCAAAACACCAACAACGCAACCAGGCCACGATCACGATCACGATCACGATCACGATCATGATCATGATCATGATGAAGAGTCAGAGGTAACCGCTGAGCTAAGGCAAGGGCGGATAATGATTACCGAAAAAAACAGTAATAAAGCTTATGTTTATAGTCTTGCTCAAAACAAAGTTATTCAAAATTTGGATTTAACAGGTCAAGCTGATGCGCTTCAAACCAGTCCAGATGGTAATTATATTCTAGTACTCGACCGTACCAACCAAGGGGTGAATTTTTACCATAGTGGACTGGAAATTGAAGACCATGGCGACCACGATCACCCCTACGCTCGAGACGTCAGTAAGATGCCACTACAGTTAAATTACACCCGTCCTGTACATTATCAAACGTATGGCGAGCAAGCTGGATTGTTTTTTGATGGCTTAGGTGCGGCAGGTAATCCAATAGATAACCCTACACAGGCAGCTGGATTTGCCCTAGTAACAGATAAAGATATTGCAAATGGCAAACTTCTTTATCAAAAATTAAACACCAACATGCATGGCACAGCAGAGCCTCGCGGGAATTATGTTATCAGTACAGGACGTTATGATACAGTGGGTAGTCCACTCGCTGATACAATCAGCGTCTTTGAACGTCACAATGATCATTATCATTTAAACCAGACGTTTGATACCAAATGTCAGGGTCTGCATGGCAGTGGCAGCGTGACTGACTTTAGTGTTTTTGCTTGTAGTGATGGTATTTTGAGTGTGAAGCAAACTGATGATGCGTTTAGTGCTGAAAAAATCACCTACCCTGCCAGCTTGATCAATAACCAGTGCATCAATGAAGATGGTAGCAGTAGTGCCGCTCGAATCGGTTCGTTTGTAACCAACCATCATCACAACTATTTAGTTGGCACGGCCTGTGGTCAACCATACCGTATTGATCCTGCTAGTAAGAATGTTGCTCCTATTGTTTGGACGTCCAATAACAGTCGCCGAGTTGTCAGCTATGATTTTGATGCTCATGGAGAACATTTAATGCTACTTGACGACGCAGGAACCTTACATCTGCTTGATGTGACGCAGAACTATAAACAAGTAGCCGCATTGAATATTATACCGAATGGAATCAAGAACTATAGTCATGGTGGCCCATCTTTGATCGTTAATCCGAATACTGAGATGGTTTACGTGATGGACAGTGAGAGTCAGCAAATCATTACCATCAATCCTGATGCTAAAAAAATTGAGTCAAAAATGAAATTGGCCTTTGCACCATCGCAGTTGGCTTGGTTCGGGGTGAAAACTGTACACGACGATGAGCATCATCACGAGTCCTAACCTACTTTTTATAGAAACTTAAATTTTTAGACTGAACCCCATGAGTTAATTGTCGCTCATGGGGTTCAGTTTTTAGTAGAATAGACAGTTGTTAAGTAACAATTATATTAGCGTAGATGTAGATGCTCCCCTTTTCATACTTGACTGCTAATGAATAGATTGAGACAAATCTGAGAGCTGTTATAGTCATTCGAAGCTTAATCAATTGAGTTCAGACTGTATGCCGTCGTTTTATACGGGTTAGACAGCTTTAGTGATAATAAAGCCACTATTGGCATAAACAAACTGGGTATCCAAAGACAAGCCTCTAAACCAAATTCTTAATACACCCACCCTGATAACACCATTCCAATCAGCTAGCCTGCGCACTTAGCCAGAGTTATGCCTTAAAAGGGAGTGTGTTCGCGCTCCCTTTTTTAAATTCGAAAATACTTATTTGGATTCCATTCCCGCCAAGGTCATACCGAAACGTATAATGGTCGCGACCACCAAAAGCGAGCCAACGCCAAGTGCCCAAAAAATCAGTAACCATTTGAACTGGTGAAGACTTTTTTTCATCGTACTTTCCTCCAAACTAACTTACTTACATAAAAGGCTGGCTCTCTGTAAACACCAATCTTTTTGCTATCTGCTTTCTAATGATAACCATCGGTATCTACGACTTTTCCACGGAACACTCGATAAGACCAAAAGGTATAAATCAAGATGACAGGCACAATAAACACAACGCCGACTAAGGTAAATTTAAGGCTAGACGTTGGTGCTGCGGCCTGATAAATCGTAATACTCGGTGGAATAATGTTTGGCCAAAGACTAATACATAACCCTAAATATCCTAAAAACAACATGCATAAAGCACAAATAAAAGCACGATCTTCTTGTTTAGAATGCGCCGCGCCCATAAGAAACAGTGCAAAAATAGCCGTAAAAATCGGTAAAGGCGCCAAATACATAATATTGGATACGTTAAACCATAAGTCCCGTACACTGTCGTTAATCATTGGCGTATAGATGCTGATAATGAACATACAGGCTACGAGCAGTAAGGTTAATGGTTTAATGAATGTGCGCATTTTTTTCTGCAAACCATGCTCTGTTTTAACAACCAACCAAGTGACGCCAAGTAGTCCATAAGCAAATAGCAAACTAAAACCCGTGAACAGGCTAAATGGACTCAACCAATCCAATCCACCGCCAGCGAACTCGCCATTGTCTACTTGAAAACCAATGATCACAGCGCCCATCGCCACGCCTTGAGCAAAGGTGGCCATTAGGGAACCAACAAAAAATAGCTTGTCCCAAATTGGACGATGAGACTCTGTCGCCTTAAAGCGAAACTCAAAGGCGACGCCACGCAAAATCAAACCAAATAACATCAGTAAAATCGGTCCATATAAGGCTGACAAAATCACCGAATACGCCATAGGAAATGCAGCCAATAAGCCCGCGCCACCCAATACAAGCCAAGTTTCGTTACCATCCCAAACAGGAGCAACCGAATTCACCATAATATCTCGCTCATGTTCGTCTTTAATAAAAGGAAACAGCAGACCAATCCCCAAATCAAAGCCATCTAAGAACACGTACATCATCAAACCAAAGCCGATAACAAAAGCCCAAATCGTCGGTAAATCAAAATACATGACACTGTCTCCTAAATTTCTACGCCATCAGCGGCAGATAGCGGACGGGCTGGGCGTTTGCTCAAATCATCATCATCTTCAAACAAATAATCGACGGTTGGACCTTTATGAATCAGCGCCAGCATATAACTCACGCCTAAACCAAACACACACAGATACACCACGACGAAAGCGAGCAATGATAAACTCATGGCAGTCACACTATTGGGCGAGCCTGCATCTATAGTGCGCTGCAAACCATATACCACCCAAGGCTGGCGACCTGTTTCAGTGACAAACCAGCCTGTCAGCATGGCAATCAGACCAGCTGGCCCCATCGCAACACAAAAGCGCAAAAACCATTTTTTCTCGTAGATTCTGCCCTTTTTGCGAAGTATCAATGCAGTTACCGCCAGTACAATCATCAAGATGCCAAGCGCCACCATGATACGAAAGCTAAAGAAAACCACAGGCACGTAAGGACGATCTTCTGCTGCAACAGACGTAAGCGGTGGAATATCCCCATCCACAGAGTGCGTCAAAATCAAACTGGCAAGATTCGGAATCTCAATCGCAAAATCGTTTCTTTCTTCGTCCATATTTGGCCAACCAAACAAGACCAGCGGTACGCCTTCACCTTTTTCCGTTTGATGCCAGTGCCCTTCCATCGCGGCTACCTTGATTGGCTGATGCTCTAGCGTGTTTAGGCCATGCTGATCACCGACCATCACTTGCAAAGGTGCCGAAATCAGCAGCATCCACATTGCCATGGACAACATTTTTTTCGCAACTTGTATATGAGAGCCTTTTAGCAAATGCCATGCACCAGAAGCCCCAACTAATAACGCCGTTGCCAAGAAGGCCGCCAAGCCCATGTGAACTAAACGATAAGGAAAAGAAGGGTTAAAAATAATCTCAAACCAATTGACAGGTACAACGCGACCATCAACGATGTCGTAGCCTTGAGGGGTTTGCATCCAGCTGTTAGATGCCAAAATCCAGGTCATCGAAATTAAGGTTCCAATAGCGACCAAAATAGTAGAGGCAAAATGTAGCTTTTCACCGACTTTTTTCCAGCCAAACAACATAACCCCTAAGAAGCCAGCTTCAAGGAAGAAAGCCGTCATCACTTCATAACTAAGTAGCGGACCAGTAATGGCTCCTGCGAAGTTAGAAAACTGGCTCCAGTTGGTACCAAATTGGTACGCCATCACAATGCCAGAAACAACACCCATGGCAAAATTGACAGCAAATATTTTCATCCAAAATCGGCATAAGGTCATGTAAATCGGCTTTCTTGTACAAAGCCAAAAACCTTCTAATACGGCCAGATAACTGGCAAGACCGATTGTAATAGCGGGAAAAATAATATGGAACGAGACGGTGAACGCGAATTGTATTCGCGCCAAATCAATAGCATTTAAGTCAATCATTGTGCCCTGCCTACCCTCTACACTGTCAGAAAGTAAAAAATAATTACTTTGTTAAGTGTAAAACTTTAAAAAATATAGAACAGGCACAATAAATTAATTTAGAATAGGTACAGATTCATTAACAAAGGCTCAGTTATGAGTCAGTTTAAATACCTAGAGCTGGAACATTTATTACGCAAAGATATAAAAGCCAATCATTTTTTGCCAAGCGGAAAACTTCCTTCTGTCCGAGAAATGTGCCAGAACTTGGGCTTTTCTAAAGCCACGGTGCTACATGCTTTGCATCGACTCGAAGCAGAGGGATTGATCTTTTCTAAACCAAAATCAGGTTACTTTGTCAAAGCCACGACACCAAATGACCGTCTCTCGCCAAAGCGCATTAACCCACCCGCTGCTCCCAGAGACGTAACCGTTCCAGCCATCTTAAAAGACATCATGACACGCAGTGCCGCCTTTGATATTTTGCCAACGGCTGGTGTTACCAATGATGCGAATCACCTCATCACTTTAAACCGGCACTTAAGCAAAGCATTGCGTTCCAGACCCACTCAAAAAGCTCTCTACTACAACGACTCAAGTGGCGATATGCGCTTAAAAGATGCCATTGTGACTCACTACCGTCACCGTAGTTTGAACCAAGATCCATCACAGGTTTGCATTACCGGTGGTTGCCAACACGCCTTATTCATCTCTCTTATGGCAACGTGCTCACCCGGTGATACTGTAACAGTAGAGTCTCCAGCATTTTATGGCGTACTGCAAATCATGGAACAACTCAAACTGAAAATTATCGAGGTCGCTGCTGACCCTAGAGAAGGTTTGAGCGTTGAAGATTTGGTCGAAAAAATAACAGAGTGGCCGATTAAAGCCTGTATTGTGTCGCCAAACTACGCCACGCCCACTGGGGCGTTTATGCCTGAAAAAGCACGCCGAGCATTAATCAATCTAGCGGTTGAAAAAGATTTTTGCATCATAGAGGACGATATTTATGGGGATTTGGCTTTTCCGCCTTTTACAGCCGAACCATTGAAGAAATTCGATCCTAACGGACAAGTTATTCTGTGCAGCTCTTTCTCGAAAAGTTTATCGCGAGATTTAAGGATTGGCTGGGTGTTTGGTGGTAAGTGGCACGACAAGATTACTCAATTGAAACTGGTTACCCAGCTCTCCTCTAGCGAATCCACTCAGCAGGGTTTGGCAACATTTTTAGAAGAAGGTCATTACAGACGTTACATTGCTCAACAGGTCAATACGCTAAAGCAACAACAAAGGGATCTGATGACCTTATTAGATACTCATTGGAGTGACAAAATTCGCTATACCCACGCCCAAGGTGGCATTTCTATGTGGGTAGAGTTAGATGAAACCATCAACACACAGCGCAGTTATAATAAAGTATTAGAGCAAGGCGTGATCATGACACCCGGCTCACTTTTCTCGGCATCGGGTCAATATAAAAATTTTTTACGCTTAAGTTATATCCACCCGTTGACCGAGCAAAGGCAGGCCGCTGTCAAAAAGCTATTTGACGTACTACTTGGATAGGGTTTTTTAACATTAAACCTAGTGACGAACAAGCTTTTGATGCCTTTCACCGCATTATATAGCGAAACCGTCGAAACTACTTTGGTGCATTAGGCTTAACTGATCTCTTAGTACATCACCAAAGACACATGAATCACCTGGATAATTTAACCGCTTACACAGTAAATATACCGTCGAGTAGCCCTACCCATTTTTAAAATCAGCGAAGAAAACACATATAAACGATAATTTATCTATTTTCATTTTGACTCACCATGGCTTGTCTAAGAAACTTTTCTAATTCATCCATTTGCAATAATCCCAAGTCCATACCTTTACTGGTGCGGACTCTAACGCTAGATTCCTCCAACTCTTTTTCTCCAATCAATAAAAGAAACGGTACTTTTTGTAAGGTATGCTTGCGAATTTTATAACCAAGTTTATCCTTACCAAAGTCACACTCTACTCGCAATGATAAATTCTGTAGTTGCTTCAAGACTTGCTGGGCATAAATCTGTTGGTGTTCAGAAATAGTTATTATCATAACTTGGACAGGCGCAAGCCAAAAAGGTAGGTGACCTGCGTAGTGCTCAATCAAAATGCCGATAAACCGTTCAAGTGAACCGAATATAGCGCGGTGTAGCATGACCGGTTTCTGTTTCTGATTATCTTCGTTAATATAGCTGAGATCAAAGCGCTCTGGGAGGTTTAAATCTACTTGAATGGTGCCACATTGCCATTCTCTACCGATCGCATCTTTTAGCGTAAATTCAATTTTAGGTCCATAAAATGCACCTTCTCCTTCACTGACCTCATAGGCGATATCAATGTCTTGCAAAGATTGAATGAGCGTCTGTTCTAAAAAATCCCATGTTTGCTCAGACCCTATTCTATTTTTTGGACGAGTAGATACTTTGATAGAAATATTGTCAAACCCAAAATGCTGGTAGATTTTATAAATCAAGCGGATGGTACTGACACACTCTGATAGGAGCTGGTCTTTGGTACAAAATATGTGCGCATCGTCCTGAGTAAAATGTCGAACTCGCATTAAGCCGTGCAGTGATCCTGAAGGCTCATAACGGTGAACTTTACCAAATTCCGCCATTTTAAGTGGTAACTCTCTATAGCTTTTTAAATCATGACCGTAGAGACAAACAGCACCAGGACAGCTCATTGGTTTTAACGCGTAGGTTTTTTCATCAGGTGTCTCTACCGCAAACATTTGCTGTTTATAGTTTTGCCAATGTCCTGAAATCTCCCATAGCTCTCTATCCATAACGTCTGGTGTATTGACCTCAATATACCCTGCCTCTTCCTGCTGATGGCGTAAATATCCCGTCAGTAATTGAAATATTTTCCAACCTTTCGCATGCCAAAAAACAGCTCCTGGTGCTCGTTCGTCAAAATGTAACAGGTCCAGTTGCTGTGATAATTTTCTGTGATCTCTTTTTGCTGCTTCTTCTTGTTGCTTCAGATAATCGGTCAGTTGTTTTCGAGTAGCCCAGCAAGTGACATAGATTCGTTGCAACATAGGCTGACTTGCATCACCTTGCCAATAGGCACCTGATACATGAGTGATTTTGAAGTTTGGCAAAAATGAGGTGTTAGCAACCAAAGGGAATATATAGATATCATTCACACTATCATCAAGTGGTTGAAATAAGGTCGTTATTGACTCGCTTTGTTCTCTATACTGTTTTAAATGTTCTGATTTAAGTGGGTTTTCTGAGCCGAAGTAAGCAATAGCATCAGTTAGAGAGACGTCACGACCTACTATGGGCTGCTTTTGTTGAACAATATTTTGCATGCCGTTTGATATGTCATTGAGGTGATCTTCGTTAAAATTAGGCGTCTCTGCAAAATCATAATAAAAACCAGTATCTGTGGTTTGATACTGTATGGGCTTGGCATTTGGGTGTAAGTTTAAAACTGATTTCACAAGAAGATAAGCAAATGAATCACGTTGAAGCATTGAAGCCTCGTCATCTTGAGACGTGATAAGCTGGATGTGGCAGTCTTCAGTTATGAGATGTTGCAAATCAACATATCGGCTACCAACTTTCGCCAAAAACACTTTTTTATAACCAGGCGGTTTATAGGTTTCTAATAAGGTAGCGATCGATATAGGGTCTTCAATTGAAAGTTGCTGAGCATTTTGGTGACTAATTATTTGGATATTCATAAGTAATCTGGCAATTAATAATTATGGTGATTAACGGTCGATTTCAAGAGATTGACCACGGCAGTTTGGGAACAGCTGGTTTTTATGCCATGCAAGTTGCCCTGAGATGATGGTGGTGTCTACAGAATATCGAAAAGCTTTATGTGCAAAAGGCGTCCAGTTACAGTGCATATAATTACGAGTGTCACTGACCATGACTTTTTCTTTATTTTCTTTGAGTAATACCAAATCAGCCCAATATCCTTCGCGTATATAGCCTCGGTCTTTAATGCGAAACAAGTCTGCCACTTGATGCGATGTCTTGCGTACCATGGTTTCGATGTTCATCTGTTTGTCCTCAACCAATTCCATCAACGCAGGCAAGGCATGTTGTACAAGGGGCAATCCAGCTGGGGCATTGAAGTAACTTTGCTGCTTTTCCTGCCAAGTATGCGGTGCGTGGTCAGTACCAATAATATCCAAACGGTTAGACTCTGAGATCGCTTGAATCAATGCTTGACGGTCCTGTACTGTTTTGATGGCTGGATTACATTTGATGAGATGTCCTAGCATTTCATAATCAGTATCATCAAAACTTAAATGATGCACACAAACTTCAGCGGTAATATACTTTTTATCGAGTGGTAGGTTTTTAAACAGACAAATCTCTTTAGCTGTGGTGATATGTAATACGTGTAGCTGAGTACCATATTTTTCAGCCAGTGCAACCGCCATACTTGAGCTTTCAAAGCAGGCTTGTTTATCACGAATACGGCCATGCATGACGGCAGGAATGTCGGCACCGTATTTTTCTTTATACTGTTGCTCGCGCATTTTGATACGAGGCGTTGATTCACAATGCGTCAACAAAATAGTAGGCACATTCGAAAATAGGCGTTCTAGGGTTTGCGGGTCGTCGACCAGCATATTGCCTGTAGACGCTCCCATAAAAACTTTAACGCCACTAACAAGCTTAGGGTCTAGGTTTTCGACAATATCAATATTATCGGCACTGACACCGAAGTGAAAGGCGTAATTTGCCATGCTATGTGTTGCGGCATTTAACTTCTTTTGCTGTAATGCTTGCAAATCTAGTGTCGCAGGCTGCGTATTGGGCATATCCATATAGCTTGTGATACCACCAATCGCCGCCGCCATCGACTCTGATTTTACAGTGCCTTTTTGCGGTGCCCCTGGATCTCTAAAATGCACTTGATCATCAATCATACCTGGAATGAGCCAGCCACCTTCTGCATCGATATTTTCTGCACGAGAAACACCGGTAATACTAGGCTGTATTTTTTCGATACGACCATTTTCTATCAGTACATCAGCCATTTCCCGAATGCCTTCATTCACAATGACAGCATTGCGGATGATGATTTTTGGAAGGTTGCTAAAATTCATTTTGTAAGGCCTTGTATCCTTGCACCAGCTCGATATTGGCATTTACCACACTTTCTGAAAACTCATTAAGCGATACATCCATAGGTGGAAAGTCACTTAAGTTAGTGGTGGGGTGAATATGACTGATAGCAGGAACATAAAAGTTATCAGGTAAGTCTTGTCCATCCACAACGGCATTGTGTCTCACTGCACTTCTATTACCGACTCTGCAATTGAACAAGACACTATTGAATCCTATAAAGACATGATGTCCAATCTTACAAGGCCCATGAATGATAGAGCGATGAGCAATAGAAGAGTTTTCTCCAATGGTGACAGCGGCCCCAGCTTTGGAGTGAATAACTACTCCATCTTGAATGTTTGAATTAGCACCGATAATAATAGGTTCCATTTCACCTTGTGCATCCACTTCATCAGCGCGGATAACAGCATAAGGCCCAATGAAGACATTGGCATGAATAATAACTTTGCCGCAAATAATAGCCGTTTGATCGACATAGGCCGTTTGATCGATGATAGGAAGGTCGCCGGATGGGTTTTTACGAATCATAAGATATCTTATTGGTATTGGATAAAGGATTGCTTAAGATTGATACTTGTGTCAATTCTAAGCCTAGATAAAAACAACTGGGTCGCAAGGTGTGACAGGCGGGGCCATGTTGCTGAACTGAAAATAAAACAGCATCTCCATCACAATCTAATTTGGCATCGATAAGCTGCTGGTGATAACCAGAGCTTTCTCCTTTGCGCCATAAAGTTTGTCTCGAACGCGACCAGTAGCAGACTCTTTTAGTGGTTAAGGTTTCTATGAGCGTTTCGGCATTGACCCAAGCCAACATTAATACTTCTTTAGTTTGGGCATCTTGTGCAATCGCTGCTATCAAGCCTTGCTCATTCCAAGGAATCTGCTTCATCACCTTATCAAAGCAGTACTTTTGACCTTTTTTGCCATGTTCCATTGCTAAGAAAATAGACGTGCTTGCGTTCACCATTGCCATGAACCTTCTGCAACAGCGTCATGTGCATGCAGGCTTTCTGCATGAATGACTTTGAATTTAAATCCTAAAATATTGGCATAGTCTAAGAATGTATGACGTAACCGCCGTACGGCATCTTCACAGAACATCAAGTTTTGTCCATTTGCCAGTGCAAAAGCTTGTTCATCTACCCGTTTTACCGCTGTTTGCACAGGTGTCGCAAGGGCGTGTTCTGCTTGGTCAATGATTGCGATGAGTGGCAGTTCAGCTAACTCAGTTGAGACCTTAAACCTTAATTGGGCCACGCTACGCTGACTATGCGGGGTTGCAACAATCGCCTCGGTAGTCCCTAACCAATCGATAACTTCTTCTGAATTGGTCAGATCAAATCGTTTCTCTGACAATGCTTTTTGAAACTGCTGCTGAATCAAACTACGTGATAAGGCAGCCGAACAAGGACAAGTAGATGAATACGGGATCTCAACTTGAACCTCAAAGAAAAATTGCTGATCAATGAGCTGGCAGACCAGCTCAAAAGGGTAGCTTTTCCAGCCAGTCAGCGGACTGATCAATGCGGGACGCTCGACATATAGCTGACTTTTTATATGTAGTTTTGCATTGCTAGATAAGCCTTCGTGACTCTTGAGGAAATCTTGCAATGTGTCTTTGAGGTGCGAAAAATTGAGTATTTTTAATTTGACTAATTCTAGTAGGCGAATGTATAGCCTAGACATGTGAATCCCTTTGACAGCAGGGTCATCTAAGCTCACGAAAGCATTGACTTGACTTGGGCAAAGCGTATTTTCTATGTAAATAGGTAAGGCAATATTCTCCATGCCAACCCAGTCTAAACAAGAAGAATGTGGTGCTACATTTAGGTTTTCAGAGATATCAGGAAGATCGTTAATCATTAATATTTAGAACTCAGTTGAATTATTCATTGTTATGTTATAACATTACAAGATATTTGGCAACTATAGTGATGTTTACTGTTTCACCTATACAAATTTCCGTATAGGTAGTGAGGTGCTAGATACATTAGAAGCAATATAAATTTTAGAAGCTAAAAAAAGATTTTGTACGTTCTGGTAGGAGAAAGGAGCGGCGTTAAACATGTGACTTAAGGTTTATAGTTTTAAGCAAATTCATACCGCTAGTGCTGGTTACCAAACTTGGGGTCCTGACCACCTTAGTAAATCCTTACCTTGTTTGTCTCGCACCATTTAAGACAAAAACGCAACCAATCGATATGCTTTTTATTTTTCATAATCTTACGTACCTATATTTTTCAAGTATTTTTTATAACCCTTATATAAATTGATAGAGAAGAGAGAGCCAATGAGTAATTCCTTAGCCATCGAAAAAAAACTGCCTGTGACTGTGTTGTCCGGGTTTTTGGGCGCAGGTAAAACTACGCTACTCAATCATATTTTGAATAATCGTGAAGGTAGACGCATTGCCGTTATCGTAAATGATATGTCTGAGGTAAATATTGACGCAGCATTGGTTAGAGAAGGTGGAGCTGAGTTGTCCAGAACCGATGAAAAACTCGTAGAAATGAGTAATGGCTGTATTTGCTGCACTTTACGAGAAGATTTATTGATAGAAGTGCGACGTCTGGCAGAAGACAATCGTTTTGATCAACTGGTTATCGAATCAACTGGCATTTCTGAACCATTACCTGTTGCGGAAACCTTTACTTTTGAAGATGATGATGGTTTTTCTCTCAGTGAGTTTGCCCGTCTAGACACCATGGTGACCGTCGTTGATGCCTTTAATTTTTTAAAGGACTATAGCTCTTATGACAGTATACAGTCTCGAGGCGAATCATTGGGTGAGGAGGACCAACGCACCGTGGTCGACTTATTGATTGATCAAATCGAATTTTGTGACGTCATTGTGTTGAATAAAATTGATTTGATTTCAGATGCTGAAAAAGAAAGATTGCTGGCAATTATTCACTCGTTAAATCCGCGAGCTAATATTGAAATTTCTCAATTTGGTCAAGTAGATTTAGATAAGTTGTTGAACACAAATTTATTCGATTTTGATGAAGCCTCTGAAGCACCAGGTTGGCTAAAAGAGCTTAGAGGGGAACATACACCTGAAACGGAAGAGTATGGCATCAGTAGTTTTGTTTATCGTGCTAGACGCCCCTTTCATCCGCAGCGGTTTTACGATTTTATTAATACAGAGTGGAAAGGTGTGATTCGATCTAAAGGTTTTTTTTGGCTAGCATCTCATCCCAAACTGGCAGGTTCTTGGTCACAAGCGGGCGCGATGGCTAGACATGGTCTAGCTGGATATTGGTGGGCAACCATTCCTGAAGAGCAATGGCCACAAGATCAGCAAAACCGTGACATCATAGAAAGTAATTGGGACACGAGTACAGGCGATGCGCGTCAAGAGATTGTGCTAATAGGCATGGAGATGGATGAGTCAAATCTTATTGATAAGTTCAATAATTGCTTGCTTAATGATGAAGAAATGGCAGAAGGTCCTGAACATTGGAAATTGATGGATAATCCATTTATAGAGTGGACTGACTTAATAGCTTAATTTTTTAAGTCTTCGTAGTATTTAGACATGTTTAAGCAAGTCATGGACATGTTGTTGCCACCATTGAAAATGTATTTGAAATCCGTTCCTGATTTTTTTAGATGCTCATAAAACAAGACATAAGCTTATCGGCTTATGTCTTTTACACATTTAATAATCAATGAAGTATGGTAATAGATCTTTTGCATGAGTCAGCGCTAGCCGTTGAAGTTCCGTTATTTAAAGTCAATACAACAGTACTTTCGCAAGAGATATAGTTATTATTGGTTTTTAATTGTCGTGTTTGAGGTCTGGATTTTACTTACGGAAAAATTTTATTTATAACCAAAGTGTTGGCATGGCAGTCAGATTTTTGCGCCCTTGATGGGTTTAAAGAGCCTATTAATTACTGCCTAATGAGTGACATGGATTTAGAGTTAAATACGTAAATTTACATTAATCGAACTTCGGGGCGGGGCGAAATTCCCCACCGGCGGTATTTTTTCTTGGGTGATATCATCCAGCTAAACAGCCCGCGAGCGCCTTGTTCCTTGTGAACAAGGGTCAGCAGATCTGGTGAGATGCCAGAGCCGACGGTTACAGTCCGGATGATAGAAGATCGACCAAGCTTTTGATGCTCCTAGTAATAGGAGCTTTATATGTGCTTTTTTAAACGTGGAGCTTGGTACTATTTATTCTCATCACCCCTGTTCATCTTATTGATTGGAGAAAATCAAGATGGCAGGAACATTTTTTATCATGATCGCGTGTTTTATGTGGGCATTGGATACCTTAATCCGCTACCCGTTGTTAAGCTCCGGTTATTCAACCTTGCAAATCGTTCTTATCGAACACATTACGCTGGTATTATTTGTCAGCCCCATGTTGTGGCGTTACCGCCATGTTTATCGTCATATGTCTATCAGCGGATTTTCAAGTTTGTTTTTTATTGGCGGCATTGGCTCGGCTATAGGTACCTTAGCGTTTACCGAAGCGTTCCATTACTTGAATCCTACTATCGTTATTTTACTGCAAAAGCTTCAGCCTATCGTTGCTATTTTACTGGCCTATTGGTTACTGAAAGAGCATATTGAAGGGCATTTTTTACAATGGGCGGCGGTCATTTTACTGGGCAGCTTTGTGATGATGTGGCCAGATTTACGCGCGTTAGGCAACGCTCAATGGCACTATTCAAGCGATACGATAAGTCTGTTCAAAGGCTACGGTTACACGCTAATTGCGGTGATCGCATGGGGCGCTACCACTGTATGCGGTAAGTATTTGTCCCATCAGCATATACCGGCGAATGCCATCATGTCGGGTCGATTTTTTGCTGGGCTGTTAGTGCTCTTACCCATAGCATTGGCGCATTCAGATGAATTATCCATGATGACATCGATAGATTTGAGTCTTATTGTCGTCATGGCCTTACTAAGTGGCTTTATTGGTATGTGGTTTTACTACCAAGGCTTGAAAACGATCCCCGCACAACTAGCTACCTTGGCCGAGTTGTCTTTCCCCGCCTTCGCAGCCCTGATCAACTGGGTCTTCCTCGACATGGGGCTGACGGGCTACCAAATCATTGGTGGCATGATGCTGATACTCGGCAATATCGGCCTGCGCATGAAAAACCCAAGAAGAAATGACTTAAGCCCTGTGATGCAATAAAAACTGCGACATATGAGCCACGTACAGCACAAAAAACTAGGTTGACTGATTTTTTTGTGCTGTTTAGCTATGCTAAACAAACCGTAGAGGTATACTTGGTAAACTAACGATTCGATGAGAGGTTTATTATGATTAAGAGAATCATGATTTATAGTTACAAATCAATAAAATAAATATATACGAGAGAAAATAATCCTAGGCACTTTCTTCAGCCTACTTTGACGTGATTTTATTTGCAACCGTGCATATGCAGTCCCTGGATTGCTATAATCTAGTGTTATAACCCTTGTAAATATCTGATTAACTGTCATAAAATAGCGTTCTTTGTGTTTATGTTAGAATATTTTGCTAGAAAACATCTGTTCTCTCTATGAATGTTACCTGTGTAAAAATATCTGGTGACAGATGATAATCCCATGCTTATTAAGTGGCGAACGCTCACTCTACGACACTCATCACCAGTAACGTTATGGTTTGGCATGCTGCTTGCGTGCTTTGCCTGGATCATGCATGTCTCAATGTTGCTGACGCCTCTATGGGATGATAATGCCCATTTAGGTCACGGCATTTGTATTCAGCTTGCACCTGTTGTATCAACCGCTAAGCAGTATGAGCAAATACAGGCTGATATTACTTATACCGCACACAATATGCCTGATGATAGCGCAGCTTATCATCTGCACCATCATACCGTTTCGAATTCCTTATCATCGACTTCAACAGTAAATACCCACACAGAACTGTCGTCAAAACAATTACATAGCAAGCATCACGCTGAAAGCTCTGATCCAGATACTGTAAAACATTCTAGCTGTGATATTTGTCTTTCTATGACGGCGGTGCTTACACCAAAAGTGTTTGCACACACTGACTCTGCTTTGTTTGAGTTGCCCGCCGTATTAGTCGCGTTTTTATATCACTCAACCACTCACTATCCTAGTCATTTTCTACGGCCTCTCACCCGCGCTCCCCCTCAAGTCATATTTCAATAACCTTAAACATTCATAGTTCAATACTTTATTGGTGCATTGATAACTTGCTATCAATCAATAAGCTTACTTATTGCTTTGATTGATTGGCTTGTACTCGTTTGCCCAAAATATTGGGCTTGAAATGCTATTTATTTATATCAGTACCTATTCAGTAAGTATCTCATCTAAGCTCGTAAGTGGCTTGGATTGTATGTTGTTGCAAAAAACTGAATAACTGATTCAATTATGTTTTAGGAGTCATGTTTATGACTATGGCATTGTTAACAGCAGCGTTGTTAATGGGATTTTTTGGTTCACCGCATTGCTTGGGTATGTGTGGTGGGATCGTCGCAGCGTTTGGACTATCTATGAAAGACATCAGCCCAGCAAAAAAGCGCGGTCTTATAGCCACTTATCATCTGGGCCGATTACTCAGTTATACGCTACTAGGATTGGTCGCTGGTTTGATTGGTACAACCATACTGGCACCATTAATGATGGGTAATAGTACACCTCGAATTCTACTTGGATTGGTATTGGTTTTTGTGGGGCTGACGATGCTCGGTCTACCTTTTTTGAACAAGCTTGAGCGATTTGGTATGCGCTTATGGCAAGCACTAGCACCGCTACGCACAAAAGTGTTTCCCTTAAATACGGTTCCTCGCGCACTAGCAGCGGGTTTGCTCTGGGGCTTTTTACCATGCGGTCTTGTATATGGTGCATTACTCATTGCCGTTGTAGGTCATGATCCCCTAACAGGCGCTGTTTTGATGTTTGCTTTCGGGCTTGGGACTATTCCTATGCTGGTTGCTACTCATGAAACAGTCAATTGGGTACGCCATCATATTGGGCGTCTGCGTCTACGGCAATTAAATGGCGCGATTATGATGATATCGGGACTGGCGGTTATCGCTGTACCCATCATCATGGCAAACATGCATGGACATATGGATCACGGGCATATGGATCACGGGCATATGGATCACGGGCATATGGATCACGGGCATATGGATCACGGGCATATGGATCACGGGCATATGGATCACGGGCATATGAATCATGAGCAAATGAATCATGAGCAAATGAATCACGAGCAAATGAATCACGAGCAAATGAACCATGAGCAAATGAATCACGAGCACTGAAAACGACACAGCCTGACTCTGCTTCTAGCGCTTGTCACTGTTTAAATCGTAAGGCTTAAATTACAAGACGTAAGATGATGAGCGTCGCCTTAAGAGCAGAGCCATATAGCCCATTATTATTTAAGGATCTACTGATGAGTAGACAAGATCAGAAACCAAAAAATTCTCAGCATTACTTTACCGTGTGGCGTTGGCACTTTTATTCAGGGATTTTTATTGCTCCTTTTTTGATTATTCTTGCTTGTACTGCGCTTGGCATGCTGCTGATGTCTAATACGACGGGCCGAGATTACGATCGCTTGACCATTACCCCGCAGACTACGGTACAAATGTCTGTTTCCACTCAAGCCAAAGCGGCGCTTGAAAGCACGCCTGACAGCGCACTCATAAAATACATCGCGCCCCGAGAGCCTGATACCGTTGCGCTGTTTCAAGTACGATCAGACAGTCAAGATAATATGGTGGCTATTGATCCTTATACGGCAGATATCGTCAAAAGCATACCAACGAAAAGTAATTTGTATCACACTTTTGATGCGATTCATGGAGATCTGCTGTTAGGAACGGTAGGAGATTATATCCAAGAAACCACGGCGGCATTGACCATCCTGATGATCCTAACGGGTTGGTATTTGTGGTGGCAAAAACGCAAATCTGTCAAAGCCATGCTAGTCCCTGATGAAGGGACGAGCCTGAAACAAAAACGCTCGTTCTTTCGCACCATTCACGCCACACTGGGTAGCTGGATATCGATTGTGTTGCTGTTTTTTTGTATTTCTGGCATGGCATGGGCAGGTATTTGGGGTGGCAAAATGGTACAGGCATGGAGTCAGTTTCCTGCTGGAAAATGGGGTGTAGCCCCTGTACCGACTTCGATCAATCCTGATGATCCTCATGCGGGCATGGACATGAGCGAAGCTGCCCCGCATGTTCATGGTTCAGAT
Source organism: Psychrobacter sp. FME6 (assembly GCF_014861365.1). Taxonomy (GTDB): domain Bacteria; phylum Pseudomonadota; class Gammaproteobacteria; order Pseudomonadales; family Moraxellaceae; genus Psychrobacter. The sequence continues at coordinate 7,168 of NZ_RRYW01000032.1, read as the reverse complement.
AGCACACCAACACATGGTAGCGTTTTAAATACAGGTAGCAGTAAGGAAGTGCCTTGGGTACTTGAGCTGACGCCAATGCCAATCTCTGGTACGACCAAGGGCAAAGATGGTATCGCCCCGAACCTACCGATCAATATAGATACAGTGGATAAGTATGCACGAGAAATAGGGTTTACAGGCCGCTACCATATGAACGTACCGCAAGATAGCACAAGCGTTTGGACACTCAGCCAAGATTCTATGAGCTATGATATGCACAGTCCCACAGCTGACCGTACTGTACATATCGACCGTTACTCGGGTAAAGTATTGGCAGATATTCGCTATGATGACTACAACGCGTTTGGGAAGTTTATGGCAGCAGGTATTGCCCTACATATGGGAACGCTTGGGTGGTGGAGCATACTCGCTAACGTACTGTTTTGCCTAGCAGTCATCGGTATCTGCATCAGTGGTTATGTGATGTGGTGGCAACGTAGGCCTAATACTCAGGAGGTTATCGGGTTAAACCCACCAGCACGCGGTATTAAGAGATCGATACCAACATGGTTAGCGATTATTCTTATTGTCGTAGCAATAATCTTTCCCACAGCAATCATCGCCATCATCGTTATAGCGTTGTTAGATTTTTTGGTTATTTCGCGTTTTTCTGTTTTAGAGAAATTATTGAAATAAAGTTTTATCGAAAGTAAAGTTATAATAATTGCGATAGTTTAAACTATCGCAATTATTATAATAGCTTTGATTTTATAAGAAGTGTATTAAATAAAATAACTATCTATATGAATATAGTCAATCCACAATAAAACTGGAACAACCCATATCGTAAAACAGTTTAGGTAGATTATTCTGCATCCACCCTTGGCGCAGAAACTTAGCCTGTGCCCATTTTTTCTCAATAGGATTCAGATCAGGACTGTAGGGTGGCAGCCATAAAATACGATGGCCGTGCCTGTTCAGTAGTTTTTGAATACGTTTGTTTTTATGAAACCGAGCATTATCCATCACAATCACGCATTTAGTTTTGAGACTTGGAATTAGTGTGTATTTGCACCAGTCATAGAATATGGTGCTGTTAATGTTCTGCTCGAAGTAATCTATGGCAAACAGCATCTTTTCATACAGAGCACCGATAACATTCGTACGCTTTTTTGCTTGCCAATTGTAGCTATCGATACAAGGTTTACCAACCGGTGCATAGCCATGAGAACGAATGGTCTCGTGCTCAAAGCCGCTTTCATCCATATAGACAATGGGATAGCCTTGCTGTGTAAAGCGATCAAGCTTACTTAGATATATCGCTCTTTTTATCGGACATGCTTTTGGATGCTCTAAGGTCTTTTTTTTGAGTGATACTCAACCGTTTTAATGCAGCTTCTATACCTGATTTACTACAGCCTAAACGCCGTGCTCGCTCATACATATAATCGTCTGGATGCTGCTCAACATCTTTCAATAAGGCTTCATTTGATATTTTAGTCGGTGCTTTATTTCTGGTAGTTTTAGGAACTAAGCTCTGCTGCCAGCTGTGGATCGAGCTTGTGCTAAGCTGGTAAAAAACAGCGGCTTCTCGAATGGTCATGCCGTCTTTAATGCTACGCAGTACTTGCTTGCGAAAGTCGATTGAATAGGTCATCGTTTATTTCATTAAATGAATGAGTTATGAATATTGTATCGGTTTTATTTAAGGTTGACTATACTTAGCAGACTGTCATTACCATCAAATCTGTAAGATGAAACTTAGGGAGTCAAGTCCATAAATATTAACTTGGAAGACTATCGTTTTGAAAAAATTCTGATTTGCTGTTTACTTCCATCCAAATATGAAAATATCAAAAAAATGTTAATTAATTAATAGACTACTTAAAATATTCTATTGTAAAAAAACCGCTCATATTAGATCATTGAGTTGATCGTATTCATTACAGCTTATTCGAATACTTTATTTCTGTCATAACAGACTTGATCAATATAATTTTTATGATAAGACCAACTCATAACTCGTACTACGTCCTGATGCTACAGATTTTTGCATCATATCCTTCTCTATCAAATCATTGATATCTCGTAGTGCCGTATCTATAGAGCATTTGGTCATAGTTGCCCATTTTTTAGTGGTAAGTTTGCCATAAAAATCAGTCAGCAAAGTATTTAGCATTTTTACTTGCCTATCATTCAAAGCGTGCTGTCGATGCGTTTGCCAAAAGCCTGACTTACTAATAGTTTTATCCGTGGTTTCTTGAGCAGCAATGAGTGCTTGCTCTAATGTTTGTAAAAACCAGACCAACCAATCCGAGATATCAGTATCACCCTTTTGCGTGCGCTCTAGTATTTTATAATAATCATTACGCTGTTTAAGAATTTGCGCTGACATACTATAAAAGCGCTGGGCACTGTTATCGTTTTTTGCCAGCATTCGTTCTGTGATTGCTCGTGTTAGTCGTCCATTTCCATCATCAAATGGATGCAAAGTCACAAACCATAAATGAGCAATACCTGCTTTAATGACTAAATCTATAGCATCTTGCTCATTTGACGAAGTATTAAACCACAATAAGAATCTGTCTAACTCATCTGGCAACCTATCCGCACTCGGGGCAACAAAATGAACCCGCTCGCGACCATACCCACCAGACACTACTTGCATTGGCCCTTTACTATCATCACGGATACTACCTGTTTGAATACGATAAAGCCCACTATATCCATCTGGAAATAATGCTCGATGCCATCCGAGTAAATCATCTAACAATAGCGGCTGTTGATAACGATAGGTAGCACTTAGCATCATCTCTACCACGGCATCGATCTCACGAGTAGTGGTTGGCATACTGGCATTATCCAGCCCTAAATGCCGCGCAACTGAGGAACGCACTTGATCGTTATTTAGAGACTCCCCTTCTATCTCAGAGGTTTTGACAATCTCTAAAGTCACAGCATCTAATTGCGCCTCAACATTTAACTCAAACCCTAGCGTTAGCAATTTTCCTAATAAACGACCTTGTAATATTCGCACCCGACTGACGAGTGGCAATAGCTTTTTGTCCGACCATTGCCACTCAGTCCAATTTGAGTGCTCATGAATATAAGTAGTATGCTTCATACGTTCCCCAGAGATATGCAGAGATTAGAACAGTAATCTCCTTATATTATGCAGAGAATAAGCAGTAGAAACAATACGTAGAAATTCAAAAACGACCATAGCAGACGTAATAAGAATAGATTCTCAACGAACAAACATAGTTTTTTTTGTTCTGAGAAGGGCTTGAGTAGAGGTAAAAACACTATAAAAATACAGTGCCCAAATACGAGTTAAATTTTACTTTATTATAATTTACATTGTGATTATTCAATCGTATAATATCTACAGGCCATAAAGGTCAATGAATGTAAGATATTATCATAATAAGCATTTTGGTCGAGCGACTTTGACATGGTAGAGGTCAGCAGTTCGAATCTGCTTATGCCTACCAAATATTTAGAAAGCCCCAGTCTAACGACTGGGGCTTTTTTTGTCCGTAAAATAGAGACCATCCCAGATTCTGTGTAACTGCCATTGACCACTTTTTAGACGCCTGCTGGGTTGCCAGATAACTTAAGTTGTCTGGTAATTATTATATCCCAAAATGACATCTGTTGTCGCAGAAGATATCCTATCCATTGTTTTGCAAATATAATTCCAGTAAGGTAAAGCCATACCTAAGATAAGGTTTTACTTTACTGAAATTACTATGGCTAAATCGACTAACCCCTATACAGGTAATAGCTTCGCCTCCTCTGATCTCAAGACCATTCTGCACTCTAAACGCGCCAATATCTACTATCTCTCGCATTGCCGCGTCATGCAAAAAGTGACTTAGAAATCTGCTCTATCGAACTCGGGCTTGGTTATCTGCTTCATCACCGCTCAGGTGACTTAGAAATTCGCTGGATCTGATAAACTGAACCGCCCCGAGTATATCGGAGAGTGATTTACTTGAGTCAGGCAGCCATGCCTGACAGGATTAAATTATCAGAATACCGCTTTTCAAATTCAAAAGGTGATACATATCCAATCGTGCTATGCAATCGTGTTTTATTAAACCAATCCACCCATTCAAGGGTTGCCAGTTCAACATCATTAACGCCAGTCCAGTTCTCCTTTAAATAGTCGGTGGTGTTCTAAAAAGTATGCTGGCGATAAAAGTCAATAAGAAACCTATGCTACGTTCTCTGACCCTATAGGGCTTTTAAGGCTTCAATAATTGTTTAAATTTTAATCAGCATACTTTTTGATACACCATCACAATCTGAATGGCTTATACCACTAGGACCACGTTAAACCAATGAGAGTACCTCACATAAACAGCTATTCGTCAGGCTGCTTGATTAACAACTCCCAACTTAGAGACTCCTTTGATATAATTTTCTAAGATAAATCCTACGCTGATTAATCTCCAGCGCTATTTATCCAAGAAAACTCTTCCATAATGCGTATCCATTGACTATCCAATCCTGCTTTTAATAACAATGGCTCACCGGTAACTGGATGGCTGAGCGCTAAACTCTGAGCGTGCAACAGCATGCGCGCGCAACCATATTGCGTACGAAAAAATCGATTATGCCGTCCGTCGCCGTGGCTGGTATCACCCACTATAGGATGGAATAAATGCCTCATGTGCCGACGTAGCTGATGTTTTCGTCCAGTTTCAGGTATTAAGCGCATGAGACTATAGCGGCTAGTGTCATGCTTTTTTGACACCGCAAATGGCAGCTCAACTTGTGCCAAACGTTGCCAATGTGTCACCGCTTCTTGAGCAGGTTTGTCCAAGTCAGCAAACTTATCGGCAATGGCATCGGGCTGAAAGCTCAACGCATAATCAACAGTGCCCTGCTCTGGCATAAAGCCGCGCACTACGGCTAAGTACTGCTTGGTAATTTTGTGTTCAGTAAAAGCTTCAGTAAGGCTACGCGCCACGGCTGGGCTTTTGGCAAACAGCAACACGCCTGAGGTGGGCTTATCTAACCTATGCACCGGAAATACATGGCAACCTACCGCATCACGGGTGAGTTGCATGGCAAAGCGTGTCTCGCCTTTATCCAGCCAACTGCGATGCACCAATAGACCAGCCTCTTTATTAATCGCTACCAGAAACTCATCTTCATAGATGATGTCTATTTGGTTAGCGGTGTTGCTTTCGATATTCATGTTTTCAGTGCTCATACTTTAGATACTGTAATTATATGTCTGCTATATATATCCTTTTTATCGCAGCCTATCAAGTCATGCACAAAGGTCTTTGACCTATGCTGTCAGTTTTGTAGAAACTGACTTGGGAGGTTTGAATCAAGTGGCCTAAATGAGTTGACTGCTGCCCTTGCCCTTTACTAATCTCTAAATAATATTAATTTCATAACTGAACTTCTCTGCCAACCCATATGACTCTCTATATTCAATAGGCTCACCTTCTAAGTTCTTAGCAATGCGGCATACTTTAACTAAGTTTTCTTTTTTAGTATTGCCCACCTCTATCATATAGTTTCTTGATTATCATTACCTATACCACCCTTTTTTATCAAGGATAACCAGAAAGTATTTAGCATCACTTGCACTCGTTTTCCTTGCTACTCTAATTTTTGTGAATGGTATAACGTCATATGATAATATTTGGTCGACCCTATCTTGACATAATAGAGGTTAAATCTGTAGCTTTGTACAGATGGCTTCAAATATGTAAAGTAAGCTATCGCTCGTAATAGTAATCATCTAAAATACCTGCTACCTCTGCAGAACATCAATTTATAACAGTCTGACTTACTGCAGACCCTTATTGCACCACCGGTATCACTTGATACATCTCACACTAGCAATAACAGACTGTCCGCTACACCAACGTAAGGCTAATCATAATGACATCAATAATTAGAGTCGCCATCGCCGGTTACGGCAACCTCGGCCGCGGCGCCCAAGCCGCCATCAAGCACTGTCCAGACATGCAATTAGTCGGTGTATTCAGCCGCCGAGATCCCGCCTCCGTCACCCTGATTGACGATAGCGCACCCGTCTACGCCATGGACGATATTGCACAATATAAAGACGACATAGACGTGCTGATCTTATGTGGCGGCTCCAAGTCTGATTTGCCCGAGCAAGGCCCTGCGCTTGCGAGTTTATTTAACATCGTCGACAGCTTCGATACCCACGCCAAAATCCCCGAATATTTCGAAGCGCTTGACGCGCCTGCTAAAAAAGCCAGCAAAGTCGCCATGCTGTCCGTAGGTTGGGATCCCGGTTTATTTTCTATCAACCGCTTATACGGTGAAGCTATTCTACCGGTCGGTGAAACCTATAGCTTTTGGGGCAAAGGCTTAAGCCAAGGGCACTCAGATGCGGTACGCCGTGTGGATGGTGTTCAGGCAGGCGTGCAATATACCCTGCCCTCAGAATCTGCCATGGCGCGCGTACGGGCAGGCGAACAGCCCACGCTCAGTACCCGTGAAAAGCACACCCGCGAATGTTATGTCGTGCTAGCAGACGGCGCCGATGCCGATACCGTGCGCAACGCCATAGTAACCATGCCGGATTATTTTGCTGACTACGACACCACAGTGCACTTTATCGATGAGCAAACTCTTGAGTCTGAACACAGCAAGATGCCGCACGGTGGCTTCGTCATTCGCAGTGGCGTCAGCGGCCTCGATAATGAGCAGAACAACCAAGTGTTGGAGTTTTCATTAAAGCTCGGCAGTAACCCTGAGTTTACTGCCAGCGTGCTCGTGGCCTACGCCCGCGCCGCCTATAAAATGAACGTGGCAGGCGAAACTGGTGCAAAAACCGTGCTCGACGTCGCCCCTGGTTTGTTGTCGCCAAAGACGCCGGCACAGCTGCGTAAAGAGTTGCTGTAAACGCTAGCTCTATAATGGAAAAAGCTCTAAGCCAAAAACAAAAAGCACCCAGCCATTAAAGCTCGGTGCTTTTTTTATGGTTTAATGTGGTCTAATTTTTGGCGCCGCTACTTTAGCTTGGGTAACGCTGATCGTTAAGATAATACTTATACCAAAAAAGATAAATATTTCAAATAGTTGCAGAATTATTAAAAAGTCAAGTGTATAGGGGCTGTATAGAATTGGGAAATAGTTGAAAAAAATAAGCAACGCCTTACACTCTTGTTTACCACAACAAAGAGAA
>NZ_RRYW01000252.1 GCF_014861365.1 Psychrobacter sp. FME6 | reverse complement strand
TAATAGAGCCGTAGCTTACTTTAAGTTGCTTTAAACGTGCTCTTAGCTTCTTAGCCGTTTTTAGGTCACGTTTGCCCCAAACATAAGCAACAATCTCATTGGTAGCGCGATCATAAGCATAAATAAGCCAAACTTTACGCTTTTTTCGATACACGTAAGTCCAAAACTCATCAACCTCTAAGCGTTCATAGTAGCTCTTCTTAGGCGCGATCTTATAAACAGATGAGCCTATGGTGCTCAATACTTTACCGATACTGACTGAGGCTATAATAGCTATGTCTCTAACACCGCAACCTCTCACCGTCATTAGCCGTATGATGTCTTCTATTTTAGAGTGACAGCCCTTATAAGTTAAGGCATGGTCACCAATGAATTGACGTTTGCAGTCCTTGCATTGGTAGTTCTGCTTGCCATAGCTTTTTATGCCGTTTTTCTTTAAACTGGGACTGTGACAGTCGGGGCAGCTGATATCTATTTGTGTCT
>NZ_RRYW01000251.1 GCF_014861365.1 Psychrobacter sp. FME6 | reverse complement strand
AGACACAAATAGATATCAGCTGCCCCGACTGTCACAGTCCCAGTTTAAAGAAAAACGGCATAAAAAGCTATGGCAAGCAGAACTACCAATGCAAGGACTGCAAACGTCAATTCATTGGTGACCATGCCTTAACTTATAAGGGCTGTCACTCTAAAATAGAAGACATCATACGGCTAATGACGGTGAGAGGTTGCGGTGTTAGAGACATAGCTATTATAGCCTCAGTCAGTATCGGTAAAGTATTGGGCACCATAGGCTCATCTGTTTATAAGATCGCGCCTAAGAAGCGCTACTATGAACGCTTAGAGGTTGATGAGTTCTGGACTTACGTGTATCGCAAGAAGCGTAAAGTCTGGCTCATCTACGCTTATGACCGTGCTACTAATGAGATTGTCGCTTATGTCTGGGGCAAACGTGACTTAAAAACAGCTAAGAAGCTAAGAGCACGTTTAAAGCAACTTAAAGTAAGCTATGGCTCTATCA
>NZ_RRYW01000250.1 GCF_014861365.1 Psychrobacter sp. FME6 | reverse complement strand
AGACACAAATAGATATCAGCTGCCCCGACTGTCACAGTCCCAGTTTAAAGAAAAACGGCATAAAAAGCTATGGCAAGCAGAACTACCAATGCAAGGACTGCAAACGTCAATTCATTGGTGACCATGCCTTAACTTATAAGGGCTGTCACTCTAAAATAGAAGACATCATACGGCTAATGACGGTGAGAGGTTGCGGTGTTAGAGACATAGCTATTATAGCCTCAGTCAGTATCGGTAAAGTATTGGGCACCATAGGCTCATCTGTTTATAAGATCGCGCCTAAGAAGCGCTACTATGAACGCTTAGAGGTTGATGAGTTCTGGACTTACGTGTATCGCAAAAAGCGTAAAGTTTGGCTTATTTATGCTTATGATCGTGCTACTAATGAGATTGTCGCTCATGTTTGGGGCAAACGTGACTTAAAAACAGCTAAGAAGCTAAGAGCACGTTTAAAGCAACTTAAAGTAAGCTATGGCTCTATCA
>NZ_RRYW01000031.1 GCF_014861365.1 Psychrobacter sp. FME6 | reverse complement strand
GAAGGAACAGGACTATTTTTTGCCACTTCATAGCCAAAACTATCGCGCTTAGAATAACTAAACTTACTATTTTTGGCGTCGAATTGCCTAAAAAATAGTCTCTGTCAGTTCCTTAGCTGAATTCTATACAGCCCCTAGACTGATATGGCTGATAATTATCCATCTTTTGCTTTATCTACTTTGCTATAAATGCTGTTATAAATATAACCATTATAAAACCAATAGGAAATCATATGTCTACCGCTGAAACCGCTGCGCAAATTGTCAATCCTGAAATGCCTGATGTGCCAGCGCATAATCCGAGTAAAATTAACTTAAAAGACTATCAACCGCCAAGCTTCGATGTGGAAACCGTTGATTTAGATATTAAGCTGTTCGAGGAGCATGCGCAGGTAGACAGTACCCTAAAAATGGTACGCCAAACTGTGGGTGATATTGTTTTGTTCGGTGAAGAGCTAGAGCTGCTTGCCGTTACGATGAATGGCGAGCAACTGACACCTGAGCGTTATCAGCAAACTGCAGGTAAGTTGACGATTACTGATGCGCCTGATGAGGTGACGTTAGCGCTTCAAGTGCGTATCTGTCCGCAGACCAATACCGCGCTTGAAGGTTTTTATATGGCGGGTAGTGGTGACGAAACGATGTTTGTCACTCAGTGCGAGCCAGAAGGCTTTCGTAAAATCACCTTTTATCCAGACCGTCCTGATGTACTCGCGATATTTACCACGCGTCTTGAGGCGGATAAGTGTTATCCAACGCTATTGGCCAATGGTAATCTAATCGAAGCGGGTGGGGTTGCAGAGGCACCAGACCGTCATTATGCGATTTGGCACGATCCAACCAATAAACCAAGCTACCTGTTTGCCTGCGTGGTTGCAGACTTAGATGTGCTAACGGATAGCTATACCACCAGCGAAGGTCGAGAGGTGTTGCTCGAAGTATATGCCAAGTCTGCCGATATCGATAAATGCGATGTTGCTATGCAAGCGCTCAAAGATTCGATGCAATGGGACGAGGTTAATTATGGTCGTGCCTATGACTTAGATCGTTATATGATCGTTGCGGTGAGTCAATTTAATATGGGTGCGATGGAAAATAAAGGTCTGAATATCTTTAATACTGCCTGTGTCTTATCTAGTCCTGAGACGACGACTGATAGCCGTAGCTTTAGCGTAAAATCTATCATCGCCCATGAATATTTTCATAATTGGACGGGCAATCGTATCACTTGCCGTGATTGGTTCCAGCTGTGTTTAAAAGAAGGTCTTACCGTCTATCGTGATCAATCGTTTTCAGCGGACCAGCAGTCAAGCGCGGTACAGCGTATCGATGATGTCGCCAATCTACGTGCCCATCAATTCGCAGAGGACGCAGGACCATTGGCGCATCCAGTACGCCCTGAAAGTTTCGTTGAAATTAATAACTTTTATACCACGACCGTTTATGAAAAAGGCGCTGAAGTCGTCCGTATGCTTGCTAATACTTTGGGTGCAGAAGATTTCCGTAAAGGCACCGATGAGTATTTTCGTCGCTATGATGGACAAGCGGTGACGGTTGAAGACTTCTTATCAGCGCTCAGTATCACCAATGACAAAATCGAGGACTTTATCGATTGGTATCGCCAACCAGGCACACCTGTTGTATCGGGTCATCAAAATTACGATAGCGCCGCACAAACATTGACGATTACCTTGAGTCAGCAAACTCGTCATGTCAGCGGTTTTGATGAGCCAAAACCCTTGCCAATTCCAGTGTCAACGGCATTATTTGATCAAGAAAGTGGCGAAATCATCGCTGAGCGTATGCTCCTGTTAGACCAAGCAGAGCAGACCTTCGTTTTTGAAGATGTGACTAGTGAACCTATCGTGTCATTGCTACGTGACTTTAGTGCGCCAGTACAGCTGAATTATGATTATCAAGACAAGGATTTGGCATTTTTGCTTAAGTATGAGACCAATGGTTTCAATCGTTGGCAAGTGACCCAAATGCTAGTCAATCGTATTTTACTGCAATCTCAAGGCTCAAAAAGTAATCCTGAAGTCTTCCTACAAGCAGTGGCACAGACGTTGCCTGATTTAGCTGCCGACGATGCGATGTTGGCTGCGCGCTTGCTTGATATCCCGTCAGCGCAAGAGTTGGCCGCTGCCATTCATAAGGATTACGATCCAGAGCTGGTCAAAACGCAACGAGATGGTTTATATCAGCAGTTGGCAGAGGCGCTAAAAAATCAGTGGGCAACGCTATATCAACAGCTACCTCTGCAAGCTTATGATGACAGCGCTGAAGCTCGCGGCAAACGCGCGCTACGTAATGTGGTGCTCGATATGGCATTGACTGCCAATGTTGAAGGTGCTGGCGAGTGGGCGCAGCAGCAGTATGACAATGCCAGCTGTATGACGGAGCGCTTTGGGGCGTTAAAGGCGATAATTAATCATCAAGTAGCAAATGCCGATGATTATTTGGACGATTTTTATAAACACTTTCAAGACGATGATTTGGTCATTGATTTGTGGTTCAGTGTGCAAGCGTCTGCCGATAACGTCAGCCCTGAGATTATCAAGTCACTATTGGCGCATAAAGATTTTGATTGGAATACGCCCAACCGTGTGCGCTCAGTGATTAGTGCCTTTACCTCGCAGCCAACGGTATTATGGACGCAAGAAGGCTTGGATATCTATACCGCTGTGATTAAAAAGTTAGATGACTTAAACCCTATGATAGCCTCGCGCCTATTGCAAGTGCTGGCGCGTTGGAATACCTTGGCTGAGCCACGTCGTCAAATGGCACATGAGCAACTGCTTGATGTACAGCAGCAGGCTTCCTCTAAGCATGTGCATGAGAGCCTAAGCAGTGTATTGGCAGCAGCGAATGAGTAGGTTTACATAAACCATTTTATAAGTGATAGAGTACAAAAAACCCCGTCTGACATTTAATGTCAGACGGGGTTTTTATGGTTATTAATGACGGCTATTAGCGGTTAGGCAATACGTCTTTGACCATGTCACGCAGGTTGTGCAATGCTTCGACGGTACTATCCCAGTCTAAGCAACCATCAGTGATAGATTTACCGTATTCAAGCTGGCTCAAGTCTTCAGTGAGCTTTTGGTTGCCGCCTTTTAGATGACTCTCAATCATCATGCCAATGATAGATTTATTGCCATTTTGAATTTGCTCTGCGACGTTTTTGATGACCATTGGTTGCAAGTAAGGGTCTTTACCTGAGTTGGCATGGCTTGAGTCAATCATAATCTTGCTACTGGTTTTACCTTTAGCCAGCGCGTCTTCTACTTGAGCAACGGCTGTTTCATCATAGTTAGGCTTGCCGTTACCGCCACGAAGAACGACGTGCGCGTATGGATTGCCTTTAGATTTGATGATTGATACTTTGCCGTCTGATGATAAGCCTAAGAAGCTATGACCGGCTTTGACCGCTTGCATAGCGTTGACAGCGACGGTCATGCCGCCATCCGTACCATTTTTAAAACCAACGGGGCATGATAAGCCTGAGCTCATCTCACGGTGCGTTTGGCTCTCAGTGGTACGAGCGCCAATTGCCGACCAGCTGATCAAATCTTGCATGTACTGCGGGGTATTCGGGTCAAGGGCTTCCGTTGCGCACGGTAGGCCTTTTGCGTTTAAATCAAGCAGTAACTTACGGGCTGTACGTAGGCCTTTTTCGATATCAAAGCTGTCATTCATATCAGGGTCATTAATCATACCCTTCCAACCAACGGTCGTCCGTGGTTTTTCAAAATAAACGCGCATCACTACGAATACGCTGTCTTCGATCTCTTTTGCCAATATGGCTAAGCGATCGGCATATTCGTGGGCGGCTTTAATATCGTGAATAGAGCAAGGACCAATAACCACAAATAGGCGCTTATCTTTACCATCCAAGATATCTTGGATAGTGTTGCGACCTTTGAGAACGGTTTTATACGCTTCGTTTGATAAAGGCAGCTCAGTTTTTAGCTCAGCGGGTGTGATTAAAGGAATGAACTTTTCAATATTCACGTCGTCAATATCTGCATTATGAGTAGCTGGTGTTGTCATGATTATATATCGTCTAGCTAATGTATAGGGATATTCATTATGCTGACAAAAGTGCCGGTTGACAAGGGCAGTCGCGTAGTTAATTGACTGATAACTGGAATGTTGAGGCTAAAACTTGGTTATAGTTGTTGGTTAGACATATTCTTATAGGGTTTATAACCTAACATAAAAACAATCTATTAAGTGGCTCTCTATACCTGAACTGAATCTAAATTTTGACAAATAGACTGACTCATGTATCCATATTTTTAATTGTCAGCACTGGATTTTATGTGCTAATTTCGCTATTTTTAGCAGCGTCACGTATGATGACGCTATAAATCACTTAATTCGAGCATTATAAATAATGCCATAGTGCATTTGAGTTGGCACCCTAACACTGATTTCGTGTGCTATATTTTATAATGATTCTGTATTTTAAAATATTTATATTTTTGACTTTTGTATTACTTTAATATTGAGAGCTTGTCATGACAGATTCTGCTACGCCTCACCAACCATCGGATGTAACGGTACAGCCCGATATTTATGATGACGTGTCTGCCGTGACAGCGGCGCCACTGGTCATCGGTATTGTTGCAGGCGAAGTCTCAGGTGATAGTTTGGGTGCAGATTTTATGCAGCAGATGAACAATCTACGTGATGATATCATTTGGATTGGCGTTGGCGGTGCCAAAATGCAGGCGCAAGGGCTGCAAAGTATTTTTCCGTTGTCACGTTTGGCAGTGATGGGATTGGTAGAAGTGGTTGCTCAGCTCCCTGACCTACTGAAAGCGCGCCGCGAACTGTTGGCGGCTTTTAAAACGGCAGATATTGATTGGTTTATTGGCATTGATGCGCCTGACTTTAATCTTCGAGTTGCCAAAAAACTAAAGCCTGAAGACGTATTTTGTGTGCAGTATGTCAGCCCTTCTATTTGGGCATGGCGCGAGTCGCGTATCCACAATATTAAGGCGGCGACCAATTTAGTATTGTGTTTATTCCCGTTTGAGCTACCAGTATATGAGCGTTACAACCATCCAGCGATATGTGTCGGTCATCCGTTATTGCGAACTATAGATCAGACGTTGTTAGATACGCCAATTAACCAGCGCCGTAGCGAGCTGGTTTGGCACAATGATGGTTTGCAGCAGTTTTTTATTGATCGTTTCGATGAGGTCAGCCAGCTTATTTGTGTGATGCCAGGGTCTAGACGTGGTGAGATAACGGCTATATTGCCATTGATGTTGGATGGGATTCAAAGGCTTATTTTATTAGACCCAAATCTGTGTTTTATCATTCCAACCGTTGATCAAAATCATCAGTATATCGTTCAAGAGGTCATTGATAAACGCTCAGAACAACTGCGCGCGGCTATTGTCGTGGTCTATGACGATAGCCAGCCCGCCTTTAGTCAGCAGGCAATGGCCGCATCAGATATGGTGATGCTCGCATCGGGTACAGCGACCCTTGAGGCGATGTTGCTTGAACGTCCGATGGTGGTCATTTATCAGTTGAATCAATTGACATATCAAATTGCTAAACGGCTGGTCAAAGTGCCTTATGTTGGCTTGCCCAATATCTTGGCAAACACTGCGATTGTACCCGAGCTTATCCAAGAGCAGGCGAGTGGCGACAATATCTGTCGCACCGTCATGCGCCTATTGCAACCGCGTGCCTATGCTGAGCAATTAAAAGCGCTCGTTGAAACCAAGCACTTATTACAGCAGCAAAGCAATCACGATCCCGCTAACAGTGTGATTGAGCAATGGTTTATGCAAGACAGCCATCTGTCTAAACAACCAATCACAAATCAAGCTTCGCAATAAATCAATAAGACATTATAAGTTATGAGTATTATGCCGCACACAGAACAAGATAATACAGAGAGTCATACATTACAGATTGAAAAAGTTATTGAACAAATTGATATCAAAGGACAGTATATTAATTTGGCGGCTCCAATACGTTTGAGTGGTCAGCTAAATGTGACGGATTTAATTGACCAATACGCGCCAAGCTCGAACCAAGTCTTTATTAATAAGTTACAGATTGGCATTGATGAAGCAGGGCGTGGACCACTACTAGGTAGCGTTCATGTCGCTGCTGCGATACTGCCGCTCACTTGGGCAGGCTTGATTGAGGCGGAGCCGCTCAAAGGTACGCCATTGGCTATATTGACAGACTCAAAACAGCTGAGTGAAAAAAAGCGGGACATTCTATATCCATTGGTTCAGCAGCATACCATTGGTTATGTCGTCGTTGACATTCCAGCAGCAGTCATCGATCAGGTCAATATCTTGCAAGCAACCATGCTCGGTATGCGTTTATGTACCGAAGTCTTATTAGAAGCGGCCGCTAAACATTTTGTGAGCATCAAACCAGACACCGATGATGCACCTTATCCTATGCAAGTAGAGGTGTTATTCGATGGTAATCGCTGTCCTGATTTAGACTATACACGCCTTGCTAAATTAGGAGTAAAAGAGTTAGCGATTGACTGCCAAGCTTGGGTAAAAGGCGATGCTCGCCATACCAGTATTGCAGCGGCGAGTATCTTAGCAAAAGTAAGCCGCGACAAAACTATGTATGCGCTTGATGCTCAGCATCCTGAATATGGTATCGCCAAACACAAAGGCTATCCAACACGCGCCCATATGGAAGCGATTGAGACGTATGGGGTATTGGCAGCGCACAGACGTAGTTTTGCACCCGTTAGAAAAGCACTTGAAAGCTAATAGAACTATACCTCTATGAAATAGCCTAAGCAAAATATATATTGTCATTTAAATAGAAAATCCCGCCGGCTCTTAAGAGTAAGCGGGACTTTCTTTAGCCATTTAAATTTAATGATTTACTAAATAAAAAGTGTCTAGTATGGTTAACAGCGTTTAAAACGACGAGTTTGGCTGCTGCAAAAACGCTTCTTCTTCAACTGTTGACTCGCGATCTAACGCAGCATTACGATGTGGGTAGCGTCCGAATTGTTCGATAATGTCTTTATGACGATGTTCAAAATCTAAAGTATTCGCATCATTTAGTTGCTCAAATAGCGGTAGGTAGCGCTGATGAATCATCGCTGATTCGGAATGCATGAATGGCATAATGATAAACTTACGCCAGTCCATCGGCAGCGTATCAAAATACGGTTGATCAATAGCCTCTTGTGCCAATACCAATGCCATACCGTCTTGCGCAAAAGCACAGGCTTGCTCACGGCATAGATTACGCGAGAATTGATCCAAAACGATGATTTCTGACAATCGTCCAGCCAGTACCGTGACTGAGCTATTGTTATCCGTTGTTACTTCTGTCATTCGCCACGTGACACACTCACCTCGCTTGGCTGCTTGCCATGTTTTGCCAAATTTATCCTTTATTTTTTGATCAAATTCATCATTCTGGATAAACCAATATTGCTCATTGTCTTTATCAAACCAAAAGTCTAACACCGCACGTGCATCAGGATCGAGATGAATCAAATCAATATTATTATTTGGGTCCAGTTGAGACAGATTGGCTTGGCTACTAGAG
This sequence comes from Psychrobacter sp. FME6, assembly GCF_014861365.1. GTDB lineage: Bacteria > Pseudomonadota > Gammaproteobacteria > Pseudomonadales > Moraxellaceae > Psychrobacter. The sequence goes on along the minus strand of NZ_RRYW01000031.1, from coordinate 23,873 downwards.
GTGGAATAGTCGGTTGATAATGACATAGGATATTCTAATTATAATAAATTTAGTCTACTATAGCGCAAATATTTATCTCTGTCATGATGCCAATGTTCAGCTACTAGGTGATTCTTATGAATACAAAAACCTCCGTACAAACCACCCATGTAAAACTGCCATCAACGCCTTATTATTTACTAGATGAGACGGCGATTGTGGCCAATATGCAGATTATCGCTCGACTGTGTGAGTTATCAGGTGCTAGGGCATTGCTGGCGCTAAAATGCTTTGCCACGTGGGGTGTGTTTGATGTTATGCAGCCTTATCTGCATGGCACGACCTCATCTTCATTAAATGAAGTGCGTTTGGGCTATGAGACTTTTGGTAAAGGCAAAAATAGCGATAATAAAAAAGAAACTCATGCTTATAGCGTGGCGTATAGTAGCGATGAAATCCCTGAAGTGCTCAGTTATGCGGATAAGATTATCTTTAATTCTATTTCGCAATTAAATGCTTTTAAAGACCAAGCTAAAGCGCAAAACATACCAGTAGGGCTACGCTTAAACCCTAAAACCAGCAACTCGTCGTTTATTATCGCTGATCCTGCCCGTCCTTTTAGCCGTCTTGGTGAGCATGATAAAGACAAAATTGCAGCAGTGCTCGCTGATATTACTGGGGTGATGATTCATAACAATTGTGAAAATGATAGTTTTGAAGCATTTAGTGAGAGTTTGGCTGATATTGAAGATAGGTTTGGCGATGTTTTAGTACAGCTTGACTGGGTCAGCTTGGGCGGTGGTATCCATTTTATCGCCCCTGATTATCCATTAGAAAAGCTTGCTGACAGATTAAAGGATTTCAGCGAAAAGTACGGTGTACAAGTTTATCTTGAGCCGGGTGAGGCGAGTATCCATGGTGCTGGCACGTTGGTAACGACTGTATTAGATACCATGCATAACGAAAAAAACCTCGCTGTCGTCGATGCTTCTATCGAAGCGCACATGCTCGATTTGCTGATTTATCGCGAATCTGCGCCCATTACTGCTATTAATGAAGAATTGATTAATATCTTACCTATGAATATTGATGAAACAACCGATATGTCAGGCAACAGCATTATTTACGGTCGTTCTTGTTTGGCGGGTGATATCTTTGGTGAATATGCTTTGCCAAATAAATTGAAAGTAGGCGATAAGATTGCGTTTGGCAATGCCGCTGGTTATACCATGGTAAAGAAAAATTGGTTTAATGGCGTCAATATGCCAGCGATTGTCATTCGTCGTCTGGATGGCAGTATCGATATTCAACGCGAGTTTGATTATCAGGATTATAAGGCAAGCTTGTCTTAATTTTGGTCTTAATATTAATACGATAATTTTTGATAAATAAAGTTGGATTTCTCTTTATCATTAATTTTTGCCGAAAAGGTAGCAAAAATTGTTATAATTGCCACGGGCAAAAGCCAATAATCAAATGGTGCTTTGCCCGACGGGTGCGTGGGTTTTCCTCGGTCTTCCTTTTTAATTCACGTACATCATTCACTCGTTTCTGTTTTGACTCGCCATTATCGATGGTATCGACAGGGACACAAAGGAGGATTGTGGCATTGACTACACAACAAACCAAATCAGATAAAAATCCAACTAAAAAAGACGTATTGATCATTGGTGCAGGCGGCGTGGCTCAAGTAGTCGCGCATAAATGTGCAATGCATAATGACGTCCTTGGCGAGATTCATATTGCCTCACGTACGCAAGATAAATGCGATGCTATCGCTCAGAGTGTCGTAGAAAAAGGCAGCTTTAAGCAGCCTGCTACTTTGCATACCCATCAAATCGATGCCCTCGATATTCCAGCACTCATCGCACTCATAAAAGAAACTGGTATCCAAATCATCATTAATGTTGGTTCACCTTTCCTTAATATGAGTGTGTTAGAAGCTTGTATCGAGACTGGCGTCGCTTATATTGATACCGCCATTCATGAAGACCCACGCAAGATTTGTGAGACACCGCCATGGTATGACAACTATGAGTGGAAGCGCAAACAGCGCTGCGCCGACAATAATATCACTGCTATTTTAGGCGCAGGATTTGACCCCGGTATGGTTAACGCTTATGCGCGTCTTGGCTATGACATGATGGATAAAGGCTCAGTGACGGATATTGATATTATTGATATCAATGCTGGCAGCCATGGTAAGTACTTCGCGACCAACTTTGATCCTGAGATTAATTTCCGTGAATTCACGGGGACTGTTTATTCTTGGCAAGACAGCAAGTGGCAGTCGAATAAGATGTTTGAAGTCAAGCGTACCGATGACTTGCCTGTCGTTGGTGTGCAAAACAGCTATTTGAGCGGTCACGATGAAATTCATTCGTTATCGGCAAACCTAGACGTACCTAATATCCGTTTTTGGATGGGCTTTGGTGAGCATTATATTAACGTCTTTACCGTATTACAGAGCTTAGGGTTATTATCTGAGCAGCCTGTGATGACTGCCGAAGGACAAGAAGTCATTCCGCTAAAAGTCGTCAAGGCAGTGCTACCAGATCCAAGCTCGCTTGCACCAAATTATACTGGCAATACGTGCATCGGTGATAAGGTTAAAGGTAAAATCAACGGTGTCGATACCGAGGTGTTTATCTATAATATCTCCGACCATAAAGAAGCTTATGAAGCCATGGGTAGCCAAGGTATCTCTTATACCGCTGGCGTGCCACCCGTTGCGGCGGCGATGCTAGTCGCTACGGGTGAGTGGGATACAGGCACAATGGTCAACGTCGAAGAGCTGGATGCCAAACCACTTATCAATCTGTTGAATAAGATTGGTTTGCCAACGCGTATCAAAGATGCAGACGGTGATAGAGCGCTTGAGTTTACTATTTAAACGCAATCACCAGTCTTTTTTGAATCGGTGGTTGCAATAACAAACACCATATTAAGCGCGTGCTTGGTATGGTGTTTTTTTAGCCTTAAAAAATAAATAGAAGGAATATTAATGCCTCTTTCCAAGTACAACGTTGGCGACTTGATGGTTGAACCTAGCAATCTCAAAGTCTTGATGGTTTTGGAATCGCCGCATATCAATGAATACATTCATGGACATCCAGCTGCAGGCGAGTCGGCACTTGAGCTGACCCAATTGTTAAAGTCTCAAGGTTATGTGCATGATTTTGATACCCAATTGCCAGTTGGCTGTAATATAAAAGCGCTACACTATCAGCCGCTTGGCATCCTTAACTGTTCGCATTTACCGATGAATCCCGCCTTTTATCCGTGTGATCTTGACGATGAGGCGCAAGCACAGGTTAATAATATTGTCGGTATTAAACAACATCTAGCACAAGACATCAAAAATGCCGAGCAGTATGCACCAACCCTTCTTGCGCAAACTGATATTTTTAAAGACTTTGCGCGCAGACTCACCCTCGTACTAAAAAAATCGCCAGATATTATCATCGTACCTTGTGGGTATACTGCCAAAGGATTTGTCGATACTTTTACGACCACTTATCCTAAGCCGCTCAATATTTTATACGGCTTGCCGCATCCCACTGAACCAGAGTGGGATGAGAAAATAGCCACCATTGATTTGACCGACTATATTACGCCTGAGATATTGCCTTAGTCGTCATGACAGCTTATATACGAGAAAACCATATCCATGAGTACTGATGAGAAACAACCAGCGGACACCCCAAAGGTTACTGTAGACTCTGTTAGAGAATGGTTGATTCAAACCACGCGGCTTTTTGCCAAATTCTCTATCATACTTCTTATTATTGGTAGTGCCTTGGTATTAAGTTTCGCGCTGGATTTGCCGCTTTATGTGTCTTATAGTCTTGTCCTGTTAATCGCTGCCGTTTTATTTATCATGCTCATTATGGTATCGATTAAAAATATCGTTTATCTCTATTTAAAGACCAGCATCTGGGGTCAAATCGTTCTTTATTTACTAATCGCCTTAATCAGTGCCCGCGCTTATCTTTGGGCCATTGGAGAGGTTAATCGCATATTTTTGGTTGATCCCAGTAATTTGGCGCTGACTACTAGTGTGTTGACAGGCATTATATTTTTTAAATACGCCATCATGGCATTACTCGGCAGCTATCTTATAGCTATCGGCTTATACTTTTATATCAGGTACGCCAATAAAACCGCAATAAATAAAACGGCGATAAATAACCGTCAGCCTTTGGGTAAGAAAATGTTCTCAGGCAGCGCTTTTGTGATTGTCGTGAGTATGAATCTCATTGCTGCGGGCAACATCTCAAAGTATAGCGACGTGATGATTCAAGTTTTTGCCATCAATATTGATTTTTATAGTCACTACACGTGTACTGGTGACGACTTCGACAATAGCGATGGGGTTTTATTTTTATCTGCGAGCGATATATTGGTGGCAAAAGAAACTGCGCCCCTGACATTTGAGTTTAAAAAGGTAAAGTGTGAGCCGTAATTTTTAGATTTACTTTTTTAATCCAAGCTATCGGAGTTAACGATTCAGTCATCAGCCCTTAATTTTAGCTCTGAACTTATTCATAAAAGCTGCCAAAAGTTAAAATTCAGCACAAATTTCAAGTATTAAAAATTATCTCACCCATTTATGTACAGAGCATTCACTGACGCTACTAAACTATTAAGTAATTGATACTGTATCACTACTATCAATTGGCTTAGGGTAGACATAATCTACTTTTCAAAACTATAACAGCATCTAGAAGCATATTTGCTTACTGGGTGTCAGTTGCATGCAAGGAATGCGCCTATGACCATAGATCCATCAGATGATAAGTTAGCCAAAAACTCTCAGCCAAACGAGCAAATCGAACGTACCCAAACGCCATTTGAGCGCAGTCAGTTTGGCGGCTCAGAGCGCCAGTCTAAGACTTATCTTGAAGACGATGCGCCTATATCGCGCAGTGATTTAAAAAAAGGCGCACAAGAGCTATCAGAAAATGCCGTCACCCATGTCAATTGGAGCGTGCTGATTATCTCATCGATTGTGATTGCCGCCTTTTCAATCTGGGCAATTATTATGCCCGATGGCGCAAGTACGACAATGAAAGCGGTGGTTGATTGGATTGCCACCAACCTTGGCTGGTACTACGTCATTACTATGGTGATGGTGATTGGCTTTGTGCTTTGGGTAGCACTGTCTAAAGCGGGCAGTATTCGCCTTGGGCCTGATGAGTCGCGCCCGCAATATAAGCTTGGCACTTGGGCGGCGATGCTCTTTGCGGCTGGCGTCGGCATTGACTTGTTATTCTTCTCAGTGACTGGTCCTGTGGTGCAGTATTTGACCCCACCATCAGGGGATGGCGCAACCGCTGAGGCAATGCAAAACGCGGTGGTTTGGACGATGTTTCATTACGGCATCGCTGGCTGGGCCGTATACTCTTTACTTGGTATGGCGATGGGGTATTTTGCTTACCGCTGGGACATGCCGTTGTCTATTCGGGCAGCGCTGTATCCTTTATTTGGTAAGCGCGTCAATGGGCCTATCGGTCATGGCATTAGTATCTTAGCGTTAGTAGGGACGGTATTTGGTGTCGCGACCACCATGGGTATCGGCGTGGTATTGCTAAACGTGGGTTTTTCTAAGATTTTTGGGTTAGAGGAAGGGCTCACGCTACAGATAGCGCTGGTAATCGGTGCAGTCATCTTAACGATTGCGGCCACTAGCTCAGGCGTTGACCGTGGTATTCGCTGGATATCTGAGTTGAACCTTTGGAGTGCGGTGGCGATGATGGCGTTTATTCTCATCGCAGGCGAGACCGCATTTTTATTAAATGCACTGGTGGAAAACTTAGGTCAATTCTTCGTTACTTTACCTGCGCGTATTTTTAAAACCTTTGCGTATGTGCCTGGTAGTAGCGAATGGATGGGCGGCTGGACATTATTCTTCTGGGCATTTTGGCTGGCGTGGGGGCCCTTTGTCGGGGTGTTTTTGGCGCGTATTTCGCGTGGCCGTACACTACGCGAGTTCGTTATCGCGGCGATTACTGTACCGGTATTATGTGACTTTATTATCGTTTCTTTCTTTGGCAACTCAGCACTCTATCAAGTATTGCAAGGTAATACCGCCTTTGCTGAGCTTGCAATTCAAAGCCCAGAGCAAGGTTGGTATGCTTTGCTTGAGATGTTCCCTGGCGCGTCTATCTTAGTCATATTAGCGACGTTTTCGGGATTGCTATTTTATATTACCAGCGCCAACTCAGGGGCAATGGTCATGTCAAATTTCTCTGCCTCTATTCCAGACCCAAGCGAAGATGGTCCCAAATGGCTGCGTATATTTTGGGCAGTACTGACGGCGGTGTTGACCATATCCATGCTGATAGCGGGCGGAGTCATCACCATGGAGTATGCGACGCTTATTTTTGCACTGCCGGTGACGGTGATCGTTTATCTGGTGATGTTCTCTTTTTATAAAGCCTTAAAAATAGAGCAGGCCGAACGCGAAGGTACGGTGTTACGTCGTCCGTCTATCGCGCCCAGTGGCGGGCATATACCCGAACGCTCATGGACGCAGCGTTTAGGACAAATGCTGACCTATCCCTCTAAGCGCGAGTCTATCAAATTCCTTGAGCGAATCGTACGACCAGCACTCGATGATGTGGCCAATGAGTTCCATCGCCAAGGCTATGATGTCGAGCGACTCAATGCCGACCATGAAAGCAATGCGGCTGATGCGACTAACTTTGTTGGCAATACTAACATCATCGCTGCATCGGGGCCGTTGCTACGAGTTTCGACGGCTGCTATGGATGATTTTTATTATCAGGTGTCTATGGTCGAAACGCCGTCGCCGACCTTTAGCGGTAAGATGGCCGCTGATACGGATGTATATTATCGACTAGAAGTAACGACACAAACGGGTTCGGGTGGTTATGATTTGATGGGGCTGACTAAGCAGCAAGTGATTGATGATGTGCTTGAGCAATATCAAGCGTATTTGACTTTTTTGACGGCTCCTATGGAGGTCGATGAAGGGTTAGAGCAAGCAATGCCGATAATAGTTAAAGAGTGATAAAGTTAGGTAGATGATAGGTAGGTTAATTGCAATACTCGCCATTAAGATAGGATAATTAATACTATGTTAATAAGCTGAGTTGCGGTGGAATTTGTGTATATTTTTAAGCTTTGTTCCAATACTAGTAAAAGTAAGCCCAACCGCGTGGCAGCGCGGTATATAAATGCGAATCTTCAATGATTCAACCGGTTGAGTCGTTTGAATGGATTAACACCATGAAAATCTCAACTAACATAGAGATAAAAGTAAACGTAGCAGCAATAATTACTGCCATTAGTGGACTTGTACTTACGGTTGCTATGATTTATTTCAATCTTTGAAAAGCCCTATGCTGTCAGCGGCAGTTGGCATTATAGGCATTAATTCTATGTCGTTTTTATTGATTTCTCTCACTAACTCATAATCCGCCCACGCACATTACTCAAATAAATCAAATACAGCGCGCCAGCGAGTAGGGCGATAGCTGCTACGCGTTTATAATCTAATACTATCTGCGAATTACCAAACCAACCAAAGTGGTCAACCAAAAGTCCCATAATGATTTGCCCAGCGATGACGGCCACAATGGTTGCCGCCGTACCGATTCGTGGCACGCCAATTACGATAGCCACCATCGAAAACGTACCGAATAACGCGCCTGATAATTGCCATGGCGGTACACTAAGCATCGTTTCTGCCTGTGGTTGCTCAAAGAAGATCACTAAAAACCATAAAATAATCGCCGCGACCACGTTGGCAAGCCATGCTGTTGTGACCACATCGGTACGGACGCTAAGCGACCCATTGATGGAGGATTGCGCGGCAATTGCCATGCCGCCCAGCAATAACAAAGGGAAGGCAAGAGTTAATAGCATGGTATTTTCCTTAATATCGTCATCTTTTGAACCGTCCTCGTTATCAATAAATCAGCCAAAGTGCCACTAAAATTAATCCCAATGCCCCAAGACGATAGCGGTCGATGGCGCGGCGAGCGCTTCCTAGTAACCCGAAATGATCAATCACTAAACTGGCGCTGATTTGACCGCATAAAATACCGACCATCGTCGTTCCAACACCGACCAAAGGCGTAGTGATAGTAAGGATAATGGTATAAATAAAGCCGACAAGACCACCGGTTAGTAACCATTTTGGTTGTTTGGGTAGCGAGGATAAATAATTGCGCCGACCCATTATCATTAGTATGGCCATCGCCAAACTAAAAACCAGCACGCCGATTAAAAATATGGATAAAGACGCTGATAGCTGTCCGATAGTTTCCCCTAAAGGACCTAAAAAAGCTGCTTCCACAGCCAATGCCATCCCGCCTGATACTACGAATAACAACATCAAAATTTGCTTCATAGCCTGCCTTTTAATATTTTTTCTGACTTATATGAAATAAAAGCCCATATTGTATGGCTATAGGTTAACGGATACAATGAATGACGCCAAAACGATGTATCTATATACCCATACGGTGACCTTATGAATTCTCTAGAGCTAAAAATACCACCACCAGCACAATTCGTTATTACTGCTGCTGCGATGTTTGGTGTCTCTAAAATTGTGCCTGCTTTGAAGTTCACGCTCACTGGCTCAACTGGATTAGCCGTTGGTTTGGGAGTCATAGGATTAAGTAGTGGGATTATGGGTGTGACTCAATTTAGAAAAGCCCAAACTACTCCCAGTCCAAAAGAAATTGACAAGGCAACTAGCTTAGTGACTAGTGGTATTTACCAATATACTCGTAACCCCATGTATCTAGGGTTGACGCTTATTTTGTTAGGTTGGGCGCTATATTTATCTCATTTTTTGGCATTTATTTTAATACCAATCTTTATGGTTTATATGACCCGCTTTCAGATTCAACCAGAAGAACGGATGATGACGCAGAAATTTAGCGATAAATATCGAGCATATGTATCAAGAGTTAGACGTTGGTTATAAAGCTGCACAACACACTATCTATAGGCAGTTCTAAATAAAAGCGATAGGTTGGCAGCACTCGTATCAGTCTTAAAGTGAATCAACTACATCAATAAAAAAAGAGAAAGTTATGCAACTAGAAATCAATGTCATCGATGCTTTTACTGATACGGTTTTTAAAGGCAATTCTGCAGCCGTTATTATCACCGATAGCTGGCTTGATGCAACGTTAATGCAGTCTATTGCTTTTGAGAATAACTTATCTGAAACAGCCTTTATCGTAGCTGATGATAAAGGGATATATCACATACGCTGGTTTTCACCGCTGACAGAGATTGATTTTTGTGGACACGCAACCTTGGCATCGGCGTTTGTGCTATTTAAGAAAAATCCGACTGTAAACTGTATTAGATTTTCAGCCAAAGCGGTGGGTATTTTGACTATCGTCCAAACAGATACAGGCAAAATACAAATGGACTTCCCAAATAGGATGCCTGAAAAAGTGGACGATATTCCTGATAGTTTATTAGCAGGTCTTTCCATTGCTGCGCCTGTTGAGGTTTACCGTAATGCTCAAGCATATTTTGTGGTTTATGATTCGGAGTCTGATGTATTGACGGTTGAGCGTGATAACGAACAGCTTAAAAAGCTTGCGCCTTTAGATGTGGTGGTGACTTGTCAGACTAAATCTGTCGACTATAAAAACTATGATTTTATTTCACGCTATTTTTGGCCAGCCAATGGTGGTGACGAGGATCCAGTCACGGGCTCAGCGCATACAGGACTTGCGCCATTATGGGCAGAGCGTTTAGATAAAAGTAAATTGCTTGCTTATCAAGCCTCAAAACGCGGCGGGGTGTTGGATTGTGTGGTTAAATCAGATAGAGTGCTTATTTCTGGTAACGCAGTGCAGTATTTGACGGGATTTATCACGATCGAGGAGTAGTGGGTTTTGACTGAATTAAAAACAGTGGGGCTTTTTGCGGTCACAGCGTTGGCTGAAATTGCAGGCTGTTATTTGCCGTATCTGTGGTTACGAGAAGGTAAGTCTATTTGGCTACTTATCCCTGGGGCGTTAAGTTTGGTCGCTTTTGTCTGGTTATTATCCTTACATCCAACCGCTGCCGGTCGAGTCTACGCAGCTTATGGCGGTGTTTATATCACCATGGCTATTTTATGGTTATGGACGGTAAATGGTACACGCCCAACCACTTGGGATATATTGGGTTCTGTCGTTGCGCTGCTAGGTATGGCGATTATCATGTTTGCACCGCGCAGTGCCTAGTATAAAAACAGCGCCTAGCATAGAAAATGCCAATCAAACCATGAGGTTCGATTGGCATTTTTCAATTAGCGTAGCGTCAATCAGAATACCGATGCACTTAATATTAATGTTTGCCTAAGATACTGCCATTGTCATCTTTCTTGGCTTGTTTAGCCGCTTTTTTCTCTTTTGCCGTTAATAGCGGTTTCTTTTTTACGTTCTTTTTACTGTCTTGACTTTTGCTCATGGTTTTTTCCTCTTGAGATAAGCCGTAATGCCTTTAGAGCCAAAATAAATAGACTTAAAGGTTAGGATAGAGCTTATGTCGCAAATGGTGCGTACTGCAACGAGTATAGGCTCAAGACCTAGTAATAGATAGCGCCCGCACAATTCACCTACGTTTAGTATCAATATTGTTTTTAAGTGCTTCCATTTTTAAGTAATCTCACTTTTAGCTAAGCGTGTTTTTAGTTTAGACTACTTTTAAAAGCTCTTTTGTAAATCGGTCTGATTGATTCGCTTAATCAATCACGGTATTAATAAGTGCTTACTTACGGATACATGGCGATTTGCTATAATGAGCGACAAGCCGATAAGTAGCCGCGGCAAACTTTTATTATATTAATATTTAGTACAGTAATGCTTACTGTTTTGGTTGATTATTATGCGTATCCGTAAACTTTTTAAATTTGAAAATGCGCATATTGTGCGTAATTGTAGCTCTGAGCGCTGCAAGCATTCTATCCATGGTCACAGTTATCAGATTGAGCTGATTCTTGAAGCCAAACGCTTAGATCATGGGCAGATGGTCTATGACTTTGGTTTATTAAAATCTTCGATTAAAGATATTATCGATAGCTTCGATCATGCGATTTGTTTTTGGAGTAAAGACGATCCTGAGTATATTGCTGCCTGCAAAAAATTCAGTGCGCGCTGGATAAGTTTACCAGTCTCGCCATCGGCAGAGCAGTTCTCGAGAGTCATTTTCTTTTGGGCGCAAGAAATTTTAAAACAAACCCAAATGCAAAATGGCGAATCTGATGTCAGTGTCTACTCGGTGATTGCACACGAAACTGCCACTGGTTATGCTCAATGCTTTGCTGATGATGTGGCCAATGAGCAAATGGGTAAGTTGGTTTTAGAAGAGTTTGAATTTAGCGAACAAGTCAGTGCGGAATGGCATGATCCTGAGCTATATGCAAAACTGATTCGTGGTGAGAGCTTTGTTAATCCAACTGTCACTATGCAAGTGCCGGCAGGTACAGCCTGATGTCGAAAGCTAATGAAAATTCTGCTGATGATAAAAGCTCAATCGTTATCACCCTTTATTCTGAAAAAGATACGCAAGTATTGGCTGCGCAATTGGCGGCTTTACCGCTGACAGGTAGTGTGTGGTTGGCAGGAGATCTAGGAGCAGGTAAAACGACTTTGACTCGTTACTGGTTACAAGCGCTGGGTCATAAAGGGGCAGTGAAAAGCCCAACTTATACCTTGGTAGAGCCTTATAATATCAAGCAAGATGACGGCACAACCAAGCCAGTCTATCATGCTGATTTATATCGTTTGCAAGATCCAGAAGAGTTATCCTTTATCGGTTTTGATGAATATCTAGATGAGCCAAATGCGCTGGTTATTATCGAATGGGCGAGTCGTGCGGACAGCTATTTACCGCCGCCGACATTGTTTATTGATATGACTCAAAGTGACAGCGCAAATAGTAATGAAAAAGAGCGCCGCCAAGTTGAGCTAAGGCTATCGAAAGCAGGACAGGCGCAAGGATTAGATCTGTCAGCGATAAAAATTTAGCTTTAACCACAGTCAAACCTCTTATTGCTTAAAATATGATATCTATTAATGCCTGACAATGATTCCAACACTCGTATCAAAAAACTATCGCCACTGCTAATCAACCAATTAGCAGCCGGTGAGGTAGTCACGCGTCCAGCCGCTGTGGTTAAAGAGCTGCTAGAGAATGCTATTGATGCCAATGCCACCAATATTGAGATACATATTACCCAAGGTGGTATGAGCATGATTGAAGTGATAGACAATGGTGTGGGTATTCATGCCGATGATATGGTGATGGCAATTACCCGACATGCCACTAGTAAAGTCGCTGATGTGGCGAACTTACATGGCATTACGACGTTGGGTTTTCGCGGAGAAGCATTGGCAGCGACGGCTGCGGTGTCACGTTTAACCTTGACCAGCAGTCATGATAATAGTGGTGTTGGTCGTCAGCTGCAGGTCGCTGGTGTGTTGGATGACGTGCCAAAGCTCATACCTGTCGTGCATCAACGCGGTACGACAATTACGGTTAAAGACTTATATTTTAATGTGCCAGCGCGGCGCGGTAATTTGAAATCTATAGCAACTGAATTTGGTCATATTGAGACGATAGTACGTGAAGTGGCTTTAGCGCGCGCTGATGTGGCGCTGACGCTTTTTCATGATAATAAGAAACGTCTGTCATTATCATCAAGATCAGTATCTTCAAGTGCGAGCGGAAATGGCAATGATACGGCCAATCGTCTGCCATTATCGCGCCTTGAGCAAGCAACTGGTATACCGCTAAAAGATAACGCGCTAAAAATAGCCATTGATCTCAGTAGTTTAATGCACCAGTCTAGCAAGTACACTAATCATAGCGTTAACAAGCAAGCAGGGGTTGATGGCTGGTTATGGCCTATAACTGGTTCACAGCATACCGTGCCAAAATTAATCTACGTAAATGGTAGGTTGGTGAAAGAGGCCTTGATTAGCAACCAGCTACGCCAACTTGCACAAGCTGCACAGTTAGCAGGCATTGGTTATGCACTTTATTTTGAGCTGCCTACTGAATGGCTGAATATCAATGTGCATCCGTCCAAACAGCGCATTAAAATCACCTCACTTAACAACATCATGGCGCATTTAAATCATGCGATTCAATCAAAGCTTAAAAACATCGCTGCGACAGAGCAGGCTGCTATCAATGATAAGCAGAGTAAGCAAATAATAGAAAAAAATACCTTAATAAGTAACGAAGTCTTAGATGCTACAGATAATAGGGTGGTTAAGAAAAATTATAAAAATACTGCAATACCTTATCAAAATAAACAAGAAAACAGGCAGGTAAAAGCCCCTAAGCAGTCTTATCAGTTAGCAGAAAGTGCCACAGATGCAGCGCTCAGAAATACCGTAAATAGTTCTGATCAAATATCGATAAGATATGATGCTTTACCGCATTGCTTGGATATTATTACTGACTTAAATAATATAGCAATTGCGCCTTCTTTGATAAAAGGTATTGACTACAAGACGCTGCCTTGGCTGTTATTTTATAGTCAAAAGCAGTATTTTCTTATTGGCGCAGAGGATTGGCAATCCAAAGTAAGTTTGCTATATGAGTCCGATACATTTAAAGAAAGTGTATTTGAAAAGAAAGGTTTATTCAGTAGTACTGCTGATATCAACCAACACCTTGCTACTTTAGGCGCGCAAATGTCTGTGCAAGATTTTCGAGCGTTTACCGTAGACCTCAAAGAATTACTCAGTAAACACGCCCTTAAAACCATAGATAGCAGTCAATTAGTAGCATTGCTACTATCATCTGCACCTGAGTAACAGAATATAAAAAGTCTGATCCCATACAAATAATCCATCAGTTTCTATATAGCCAATTTCTATTCCAACGATTCATACCGTAAATATTAATTCTGTAACTTTTTAAGGCAATCGTATGCGTCTTTCGTCTGATAGCTTGTCTCACCGCTTGGGTGCCAATTTGGCGGATAATAGTGTGGTGTGTTTGATGGCACCAACGGCAAGTGGCAAAACTGCACTGGCCTATGAGCTTTATGATAGCGGGCGCTATGAGCTGATTTCAGTAGATTCAGCTTTGGTATATCGTGAGATGAACATCGGCACAGCGAAACCAACGGCTACTGAGCTGGCACGCTATCCCCATCATTTAGTCGATATCATTGATCCGATGCAAAGCTATAGTGTCGCTGAGTTTGTCAGTGATGTGGCACGCCTGATCGATGATTGCCATAAAAATAGCAAAATACCATTGCTGGTCGGCGGCACCATGATGTATTACATGGCATTGCTTGACGGACTGTCCCCGATTCCTGATAGCGATGATGCTGTCCGTGCGCGTGTCGAGCAGTGGCGCCAAGATGAGGGTATTAGCGCGCTATATGAGTACCTTGGTAAGATAGATCCGATTAGCCATCAGCGCCTTAAGGCCTCTGATACCCAGCGTATTACCCGAGCTATAGAAGTATATCTACAAACAGATATTCCACTCAGTGACTGGCAACAAAAGCCCAAACAAGCACTGGCCCATAATCCAAACCAGCAATGGCATGCATTGTCGGTGATGCCAGATCGTCCATGGCTACATGAGCGTATCGAGCAGCGTCTAGATATCATGTGGGCAGAGGGTTTGGTTTATGAAGTCATCGGTTTGCTTGAGCGTTATCCTTTGACACCCAATTTGCCTTCGATGCGCTGTGTTGGCTATCGGCAAGTATTGGAGTATCTAGTCCATATTAATCACCCTGTATTTGAACAATCGCATTTGGACAAAGCGCAGTTTTATGAGGCTTTTGCTGAAACTAAGGTATCAAACACTGAGAAAGTAAAACAAGGGATAACCGATCAAAATGAGATGACTCAGGCACATTTATCAAAGGTCGATAGTCAGACGGAGGCGCTTGCTTGTCAGCAAATGCAAAATAAGGCATTATATGCGACAAGACAGTTGGCCAAGCGTCAGTACACGTGGTTGCGCAAGGTCATACAACTGCCTAATGCGTCATCAGGGGTGGCACTGGCGTCTGATTTGGGCAGTGCTACGAATGCTTCTGTAGATAATAATGTAACGATAAAAGCCTTTACAACGATGGCGCAGGTAAGAGAATATCTATATTAAAACCGTTGTATGACAGGTGTGTTAAACTTTATAAAGATATGAAAAAGTAATGACAATAAGTTTCAAAGTATTATGGTAATAAATGTTATAATTTATATCTACTCGAATGTTGAGTTTGGTACCGATACAATTGCATTTTCATAGCTATTAATTGAAGTTGTCGATTGGTTTTTTATTTATAAAAATAACTACTGAAACAACCAGTTACTTAATTTTTCACAATAACAATGTATTCGCGATAAAGTAGAATTACTTAAGAAAATTTAGTATTTATTTAGATACGTTTTATAAATAAAAATTATTATTGTATCTGCCTTTAGCCATTATAATTAATGCAACACTTAGAATAATTGGCACTCAAAACATAACTATATAATATTTAGGAGAGATTTCATGTCAAAAGGACAAACTTTACAAGATCCGTTCTTGAACTCGCTGCGCAAAGATCGCATTCCTGTTTCTATCTTTTTGGTTAATGGTATAAAGTTACAAGGTCAGATCGAGTCATTTGACCAGTATGTAGTATTGCTTAAAAATACAGTCAGTCAAATGGTGTACAAACATGCCATCTCAACAGTAGTTCCGGCTCGCAACCCACGGAGTAATACTACGACAGGTACGAGTGCTCAACCTCAAGGTGCAACACCAGCGGGTTATCAGACTGGTGGAATGAGTGGTGGCTTTGAGCGCGGCGGCAACCCTGCTAGTGCTGGTGGGTTTGAAGAGCGTGGCTTTGCGAATCGTAGTGGTTTTAATCGCGGTGGTTTTGGTCAGAGTCAAGAGCGCGGTTTTGAGCGTGGTAGCTTTGGTCAGGGTCAAGAACGCGGCTTTGAGCGCGGTGGCTTTGGTCAAGATCGTGGCTTTGAATCACCAGCAGATGGCACAGGTTTTGAAGGCAAACCAGATGATGACTCTAACGACAATAATGGTTAAATAGTTGATAGTTGATAGTAGAGTGCCTCATTGAAGGTAACTAATTGAGACATGATTTATCCGATTAAGACCTGCTTCTATAGTGGGTTTTTTTTGTATAAGGCGAATCATAATTAGATGTCAATAATGACGATCCTTCTAAATACTGTAAGGCTAAGTCATGATTGGTATTACTAACAGGGGCATCTTTATAGGTTTTCCCAGTTATTATTAAGGTTAGCTATTATTAATATTGGTCATAATATAGTAAAATACCTTATTGATTCATTATAAAAATAGAGCGCATTCATGAGTAATACCCAAATTGACATAACCCACGAGCAATTTATCGGCACTGCCATCGACGCGATCAACACTGAGATATCTGCGCTGGCATTACTGACTGAACAAATAGATGATAGATTTGCGCAAGCGTGCGATATTATTTTGGCTTGTGAAGGTCGAGTTGTGGTCACGGGTATGGGTAAGTCAGGCTTAATTGGTCGTAAAATAGCGGCGACATTTGCTTCTACTGGCACGCCCGCCTTTTTCATGCACCCTGGCGAAGCAGGGCATGGTGATTTAGGCATGTTAGTAAAAGGTGATGTGTTGCTCGCTATTTCTAACTCTGGCGAGTCAGATGAGATAAAAATGCTACTACCAGTGGTTAAGCGCTTAAATATTCCGCTGATTAGTATCAGTCGTGATAAGCGCGGTATGCTACCACGTGCAGCTGATATTATATTGACGCTTGGCAAGTCTCAGGAGGCGTGCCCACTTAATCTCGCTCCTACTTCCAGCACGACGGCGACCTTAGCGCTCGGAGATGCTCTAGCAGTGGCTTTGGTACATGCGCGTAATTTTACTTCTGAAGATTTTGCATTGTCGCACCCTGCTGGGGCGCTAGGTCGTCAGCTGTTGACCCGAGTGGAGGACTTGATGCATACCAGCTCAGAAAATTTACCGCTTATCTATCATCAGGCACCTTTGCAAGAGGCTTTATTTACGATGTCTGCTGGGCGTTTGGGTATGACGGTCGTCATTGATGACCAACAAAGAGTGGTCGGTGTATTTACAGATGGTGACCTGCGCCGTGGGTTAGAAAAAGGTATCGATTTACAAACGCCCATGCATGAGTTGATGGTTAGCAACCCACGCCATATCAGTAAAACCATGCGCGCATCGGATGCTCTTAGTGTGATGAATGAAAATGGTATCAGTCAGTTATTAATCATCGATGAAAACAATCGTTTGGAAGCGATTATTACGGTACATGATTTGCTGCAAGCAGGTGTAAAGTAAGCCCAATCAGCGATAAAATGCATTGCTCATAAATATAACATTTAATACGCCTTAATATAATAAGAGATAAATGATGCAAGACTTAATAAAAAAAGCCGGACAAGTAAAGCTATTAGTGATGGATGTCGATGGTATCTTATCGAATGGTCAAATTATCTATGATGCCAATGGTGTCGAGACCAAGGCATTTTCTGTCCATGATGGCGTTGGCGTTAAGTCGTTGGCACGTTATGGTGTTTTGACCGCTATTATTACTGGTCGTAGCAGTGCCATGGTTGATAAGCGTGCCTCTGAGATGGGCGTTGATTACGTGGTGCAAGGTCGCGATGACAAACTTATTGCCTTGGAAGAATTGCTATCAACCCTCGATCCAGCGCTCGGTATTACTGCTGCTGACTGTGCTTATATGGGTGATGATTTGCCAGATATTAAAGCGATGCAAACGGTGGGATTTGCCGCAACAGTGCCGAATGCTCATGTAGAGGTTATCAATCGCAGTGATATGATTACTACTCGCGCAGGAGGTACTGGCGCTGTACGTGAAATATGCGATCTTATTTTAAAAGGTCATGGACATTATCAAGACTTTATCGCCCACTATACGCTTGATGAGACCCAAAATCAGGATAAATCGTCGTGAATACACGTATTTTAATTGTTTTGGCGTTGATTCTCGCTGGTATTGCAGGCTGGTTTTTTAAACAGCAAGGAGAGATAACGCCACCAGTTAGTATCGAAGCAACAGATGTTGATTATGAAGCGACCGATATTAAGGCTGTACAGACTAACGACAAAGGCGAAACTGAGTATGAGCTTACCGCCGAATCGTTGACCCACAATCCAGAGACCAATCTGGATGAGATGTCTGGTATTACTATGGATTGGGAACCCTCTACAGAGCAGCGCTATCGTATTGAAGCAGGTAGTGCGGCTATTAGTCAGCAGACAGGCGATCTGAGTCTCTCTGGTGGCTTTACATTGACTAGTGAAGGCAATAAAGATGCGCCTGATATCGCGCCGATAAAAGTGATTGGTAATACTCTGAAAGGCAATACCAAATCAGGACAAGTATATAGTGAGGAGCCTGTTAAGATTGAACAAGGGATGAACCGCTTTGAAGCCTCTAGCATGACCGCCAATCTTGAGACAGGTGAGTATGAGTTTGGCCAAGTCGCGGTTGCTTTCACCCCGGCTGAGCGACAAGATAAAGCACTGTTCTAACGACAGTTGCTTTCATTAAGTATGTACTCACTATTAAAAATCCATGATACTAAAAACATATGACAAAAGCAGCTAGGGCGTGTCATCATTTAGATTGTGAGGCTTAAAATGAGCAAAATTGCAGTCAAACAAGGAAAATAGCGCAGATAATATCGATATATTAACCAGTTATTTGACGATGTTTGGCAAAATTTAGCTATTTTAAGACCACTAAATGATTAAATGTGCTAATTGATGACATGCCCTAGTATAAAGTTTGCAAATTCTACTACCCATTATAAAACGAGTAATTTTTATGACATCTAAATTTTTGCCTACTTTACGCTCATTGTCGACAGCTCTAAACCTAACAACGCCTAGTCTACAAAAATTGCGTGCGCTACCAGTGGTCATGTTGTTAGCATTGCCGCTTTATAGTCATGCATTACCATCAGATGCCAATCAGCAAATTAAGCTGCTGGTGGATAAGGCTACCTATAGTGAGCGTACAGGTGTTACAAGTTACGCGGGCAGTGTGGTTATTACCCAAGGTACGTTTAAGATGACCGCCGACAATATTACTGTCAATTTATCTCAAGGTCGTAGTATTAATTCCGCAGTCGCGACTGGGCGTCCAGCAACCATGCAGCAGGTTGTCACCCAAGAAAAAGGTCTGGCAAAAGGTCAAGCAAATAAAATCGATTATAATGCAGTCACAGGTATCATTACCCTGACTGGTAATGCCAAGCTGGTTCAAAATGGCGCTAGTTTTGCGGGCAATGTCATTCGTTATAGCCTAAAAGCTGGCGATGTCGAAGCGACTGCTGGTGGTAATCAGCGAGTGGAGCTGGTGTTCCCGCCCAACAATAGCAACAGCCAAAGCAGCATACGCTAACCTAACTGTCGCTATCGATAGGTGAATACATCTGTATCAGTGCTCGAATTATGCCCTTTTAAAGTAAGTTGATGCACTTGAAAACAGATACAAGTGTTACTGTTTTAAATTTTTCGCAGCCTCCGTCACGCTTGCGATCAGCAAGCAAGAAAAGTTTATAACAGTAGCGTGTGTTTACTAGGGGCTGAATTCTATACAGCCCCTAATATATCGATTTTATTTAGAAATACCTATAAGTTATGAGTGATAATAAAAATATGGACTCTTTAGCAACAAATGATAATATTGTGCCAGCCATCCGTTTATCTATGCAAGGTTTGGGCAAGCGCTATGGCAAACGTTGGGTGGTAAAAGATGTCTCCTTCTCTGTTAAACAAGGGCAGGTCGTTGGACTATTAGGTCCAAATGGAGCAGGCAAAACCACCAGCTTTTATATGGTAGTAGGGCTGGTCAATATGGATAAAGGCCGTGTCACCTTGGGGAAAATGGACCTCTCTAAATATGCCATGCATGAGCGTGCGCGCGCAGGTATCGGCTACTTACCCCAAGAAGCCTCTATTTTTCGTAAGCTATCTATTGAAGATAATATACTGGCTATCTTACAAACTCGTACAGAGTTGAGTGCTAATGAGCAGCGGCAAGAGCTTGAAAAATTAATCGGTGAGTTCCATTTAGAGCACGTACGAAAATCATTGGGTATGAGCGTGTCTGGTGGTGAGCGTCGTCGCTGTGAAATCGCCCGTGCTTTGGCCGCTGATCCAAAGTTTATCTTATTAGATGAGCCTTTTGCAGGCGTTGATCCTATCTCTGTTAGTGATATTAAAGACGTTATCCTAACCCTAAAAAATCGTGGTATTGGGGTGTTAATCACTGACCATAACGTTCGCGACACCTTGGCCATTTGCGAAAAAGCCTATATCGTCTCAGAGGGCGCCATTATCGCTGAAGGTACAGCAAAAGAGGTCTTAGACAATGAGCTTGTGAAATCTGTGTATCTTGGTAAAGACTTTCAGGTATAGATCAGCCAATCAAACTATGATCAAAAAGCGCCGTAAAACCACGTCCTTCTAGGGCGTGGATATCAGGCGTCAACCGTTGTCATCTCGCATTGAAACCACCTTGATGTCAGTCAGCACTATTTGTGCAGTATTATTTGAAGATATTTAACATGCTGCAGATTCTTCTGACACTTTTCCGACACTAAGTGCCATCCCTTCTATTCTATACAGCCCCTATTAATTATTCTCAATAGTTTACCTGAATAAGGCCCAACCATTATGGCAAAAAATAAAAGCAGTTATGTCTGTCAGCATTGCGGTGCGCATTTTGGTAAGTGGGCAGGGCAATGTACCGATTGTAGCGAGTGGAATAGCTTGGTTGAAGCACCAAACGTCAGTATGCCGCATCATAATAAAAGTACTGCTAAGCCTGCCACTCGTGCAGCGCCACGAAATTCGTCCGGTGGCACACCAGCTGGCAACTATGCCGGTACTCATAGTGCAGTGATGCCGCTCAATGCGGTTAGTATCGGTTTGGATACACGCCTGCCAACGGGTATCAGTGAGTTTGATCGGGTATTGGGAGGTGGTTTGGTCGCCGGCTCTGTGGTACTGATAGGTGGTGATCCCGGTATCGGTAAGTCGACTATTCTATTACAGACAGCGACCAACATGGCAAAGGCCGACTCTTTAGCAGGCAGTGCATTATATGTGACTGGGGAAGAATCATTGGCGCAGGTAGCCATGCGTGCCAAACGCTTGGAGTTGCCAGCTGATAGATTGCGCGTACTTGCTGAGACCAATGTAGAGACCATCTGTGCGGCATTAACCCAAGAGCAACCTGCCATCGCCATTATTGACTCTATTCAGACCATTTATACCGACGCCATTAATTCTGCCCCAGGCGGTGTCAGCCAGATTCGTGAGTCTGCGGCTATCTTGACCCGTTATGCTAAACAGACTGGTACAGCATTATTCTTAGTAGGGCATGTAACTAAGGAAGGGACACTTGCAGGACCACGTGTACTTGAGCATATGGTTGATACGGTTTTATACTTCGAAGGTCAATCAGATTCGCGTTTTCGCATGATTCGTGCGGTCAAAAACCGCTTTGGAGCAGTAAACGAGCTAGGAATTTTTGGTATGACCGATATGGGGCTGAAAGAAGTCGCCAATCCATCGGCCATATTTTTGAGCCGTTATGACAGACCTGTTGCAGGTTCTGTGGTCATGGTCAGTCGCGAAGGTACAAGACCGCTATTAGTAGAAGTACAAGCCTTAGTTGATGACTCTCAAGGCTCTCCAAGACGGATGGCATTGGGATTGGATTTTCAGCGTTTGTCCATGCTGCTCGCCGTGATGCATCGTCATGGAGGTATTCATACCAGTGGACAAGATGTTTATGTCAACGTCGTCGGCGGTGTTAAGGTGATAGAAACAGGGTCGGATTTGGCGGTGCTGTTGGCGTGCGCCTCGAGCATCAAAGAAAAAGCTTTGCCGTCTTCGTTAGCTGTATTTGGTGAGGTAGGGTTGTCCGGTGAAATTCGCCCAGTACCCAATGGTCAAGAGCGTTTAAAAGAGGCGATGAAACATGGCTTTAAACACGCTATTATCCCTAAAGCCAATGCGCCTGCCAAGGGTTCTCCTCAGTTTAAGGGTATTAATGTGATTGCTGTTGAGCGTTTGGATGATGCGATTGAAAGCGCGTTTGAACTATAGTTTTTAAGCATAAATCTGCTAAACTTAAACAATCAAAGATCATAAAAAAAGCGCCTAACTATTAATTAAGTTAGGCGCTTTTTATTTAAAGCTGACAGTCTATTGTAGAAGGCTGCATCTGCATTATAAAAAAACCGTTAAAGGTTTAAACCGCTCATGGTCTAAAACGTTAAAGGTTTACAACTATGGACCTGAAACACGCTCGATAGCGACGTTGCCGACCCCTTTATTGGTAATGCCAAGTTGTTTAGCAGCACCATAAGATAAATCTAATACACGGTTGCCGTGGAATGGACCGCGATCGTTCACTTTTACCACCACGCTTTTACCGTTGGTTTTATTGGTGACTTTAACATAGCAGTTCAATGGTAATGAGCGATGAGCAGCAGTCAAACCATTCATATCAAAGGTTTCGCCACTGGCTGTTTTACGGCCGTGGAACTTACGACCATACCAAGAAGCTAAACCTGTCTGCTTAAATTTGCTGACTGAATTAGAGGCGACGGCTGTCAGACGCTCCAATACGTCTTCATCATTGGATGCTTGCGTCGTATCACTGCTCAACAATGGGCTGCTAAGCGCTAATGACGTAGGTTGGCGTGCTGATTTGACCAAGCTTGATGCACCATCATGCTGACGGCTAAGCTCACCAAGCACACGATCGATGTGGGAGGCGTTATCTTGCGAAAATGTCGCAAGCGTGGTTTTTGCTTCTACAGCGTTGGCACTAGTAGCGATTGTAGAGCCAGCAAACAAAACAGCTGACATGGTGAGTAAACCAGATAAACGCTTATTCATAGATACCTCTATAACTTATACATCAAAACCTAACTCTAATAAACTTAGATTGAGTGCGACCGCATTAGACCAATCTAACCGTGTCGCAAACTCTAAAGACTCACTATCAATCGATCATTCTTATAGAGATTGATATCAAATGGAGGCTTTTATGGGTTTTAATGTATGGTAATTTTTCATTGTATTATCATAAGGGGTTAGCGGTAATATGACCGAACCAGCTTATGATATTTTTGAATGATAATTAATAATATGAGTTAAGCACATAATCTAAAAATGAAGATTGCGTACTGATTTCACTATGTATTGAGTTTCCAAACCTTCTTACAGTGCTAAATTAGTAAAGGGTTTAAAGCGTGTTACGTTTTTCTTTGTTATTAAACCGTTAATTAAGTAGTGACTTTGAAACTCTGGAATTCATAGTTTGCTAACTATACGGACAATCTACGACTAAAATATAATCGAATGCAAAGTTATTTAGCAGCTGTGTACGTGTTATGTATCAACAGACAGTAAAAAGAGATTAACGCAATTTTTTGTAAAAAACAAGGATAAATACCGATTGGTATTAATACTTAGATTAACACACCAAGTGCAACGCTAAATTATATTATAGAACACCTGATTGGGCGTTTTAAACCCTAAGCGTTTTCTTGGTCTGTTGTTTAGTTTATTCTCAATGTCCTGTATCTCATTATCAGAGACTTGTCTAAAGTCACAACCCTTAGGCAAGAACTCTCTGATTAATCCGTTGGTATTCTCGTTGGTTCCTCGCTGCCATGACGCATAAGCATCGGCAAAGAAGAAAGCGCTAAAGAGCTTTTGTTTCACCTTCTTATGCTGAGCAAACTCTTTACCATTATCAGAGGTAATGGTCTTAACCTGCAACCTCACTGGCTTTAGGATACCTATCATTGCCTCTGATACTTGCTGTGCCGTTT
>NZ_RRYW01000249.1 GCF_014861365.1 Psychrobacter sp. FME6 | reverse complement strand
GCGACCGTATTCTCATAACTCTGCTTGAGCTTATCAAATCTGGTGGCAACTGCCCTATACTGTTTTAGCTTAGCAAAAGCATTTTCTACTAAGTGGCGTACCTTGTACAAGTTCCAGTCCATATGGTCGTTAGAGGACTTTGTATTTCGTTTCCGAGGGATGTTATCACACGTCCCTGCTTGTTCAATATGGGCTCGTAGCGCATCAGAATCATAGCCTTTATCGGCACATAAAACCTCTGTATCGCTCAAATCAACCTTGTCTATTAAGTCAGGAGCGACTTTAACATCGTGGGTTGTACCATCTGACAAGATAAAAGTGAGTGGATTGCCATGAGCATCAACTGCCAAATGAATCTTGGTCGCGCGTCCTGCAACACTTTTACTAATAGCCTGCGCATTCTCATTGCCACCACTGCTGTGTTGATGCGCTTTAATATGAGTGCCATCGATAAAGACCCATTCAAGGTCTGCGTCCTTGATCAGTAACGTAAA
>NZ_RRYW01000030.1 GCF_014861365.1 Psychrobacter sp. FME6 | reverse complement strand
CCGTTCGCTATTTTTTTTGCCATCAATTTGTCGCCAATGTTCAACACGCCCTAGTACTATACATCGACAGCGCGATTATATTCAGAGTAACCTAATAATAGGTATATCTGCTTCTGCCCAGTCTAGCTCATGAAGTTCCTGCTTTGTAAGCCACGATAGGTTATTATGTTCTACTTCTTTTATAGATTCTTTTTCATAGATGCTGCATCTATAAAAAGTAATATGAACCTTGAAATCTGGATACTGATGTTCTATTTTTTTCAATATTGATACTATTTCAATATGCGCATCTAGCTCTTCTAATATCTCACGGTGGAGTGCTTGTTCGTGAGTCTCGTTAGACTCAACTTTACCACCTGGAAATTCAAATTTATACGACAGATATTCGAACTTACTTTCTTTCTGAACCGCCCCGACTTTATCGGAGAGTGATTTACTTGATTCAGGCAGCAACACCTGACAGGATTAAACTATCATAATACCGCTTTTCAAATTCAAAAGGTGACACATAACCAATCGTACTATGCAATCGTGTTTTATTGAACCAGTCCACCCATTCAAGCGTGGCTAATTCAACATCGTTGACGCCAGTCCAGCTCTCTTTTAAATATTGAATCACCTCAGACTTATATAGGCCATTGACCGTTTCAGCCAATGCATTATCATACGAGTCGCCTGTTGTACCGACAGAAGCAATCACGCCAGAGTCAGCCATTTTATCAGTATAGCGAATGGATAAGTACTGAACCCCTCGATCACTGTGATGAATGACATCCTTAGGGTTGTTCCTGTCTGCTATCGCCTGATTTAGCGCAGCCATAACCATATCGGTATTCATGCGATTAGAGACTTTCCAACCAACGATAGCACGAGCAAACACATCAATAATAAAGGCAGTGTAAACCCAGCCGCTCGTCGTCTTGATATAAGTAAAGTCAGCCACCCATAACTGATTAGGATGATGGGCATTAAAGTTACGATTGACCAAATTATCAGCGCGCTTCTGGTCATCACGGCTATTGGTGGTAATCTTGCCTTTGCCACGCCAGATGCCTTGCATACCATACTGCTTCATTAAACGCTCTACGGTGCAACGAGCAACCTTTACGCCATCAGCCTTCATCTGCTGCCAGACTTTACGCACACCATAACGGCATTTTCTATCCTGCCAAATACGTTTAATCTCGCTGAGATAATAGTCGTCATGCTGACTGCGCAGTGAACGCTTTTCAGGATTGTTAGCTAAATAGTTTTCACGATGATAGGTTGACGGGGCAATCGGTAGTATTCGACAGATAAGCTCGACCCCATAACTACCTCTATAGTCATCAATAAACTGAACCATTGTCTGAGTGGGCGGTCGAGCTCCGCCTGGGCGAAAAAAGCCGCAGCCTTACGTATAATCTCATTGGCTTGCTTGAGCTCTCTGTTTTCGCGTTCAAGCTCTTTAATACGTTGCTCTTGGCTTTGGGCTTGTACTGATGCCGGAATGGTTTGCTCTATGTGCTTCTTATGCCATGATCGCAGGGTTTCAGGTGTACAGCTAATCTTAGGTGCAATGGCTTGAATAGCTGACCATGTGGAGGGGTAATCGCAAGACGCTTCAATCAGCATGCGAACGGCGCGTTCTTTCATCTCGGGAGTATAAGTTTGTCTTTTCATTGTCGTATTCTCTCAGAATATTAAGTCTCCGACAATCCTGGGGCGGTTCACAATGAATTTAAATTGCCATTACCATTTGAGCTACAGGCAGTTATTACAGAGAAAATTATAGTCAGTAATTCGGATGTAAAAAAATCACTTAAGGATTTAAAAGAACAACTTAGCTTGCCCGCTTTAAGTAATCAATATATCGACAATGGTTTGCATACCATTATAAACAACGAACTTCATCAGCCATTACACGTTGACATTATTACTGGTGTTGATGTTAAGCACAGCTCACCACTTTACTACACAAGTATTAGCACACAAAATTTAGAGAGTACCTATAGCAGTGCTATACACCTATTGACTGAACATTGTGATAAGGAAAGCAAGAACAAACTACGTCATATAGCAAAACAGGGTATTAAAAGTAATCATTTAAAGCAATATGTAGGCAGTAATATGCCATTAACTCTGAATGCCTGCCAAGCATTTTTTACTAGACTTAACGGTGCTATAGAAAGCTATAACGGTCGATTAAAGCATGGTTCGGATATTCTTCATGACAGGTACATTGAGCAGTTTAACTGCTATAGCGTTTGGCTATGGCATATTATCATCATTCAAACAGGCATACGACCTGCCGTTCATGCATCAGGACTGTTGAATCAGATTGATTTCGACCAAAAAATCATGTGGGTATCAGATAAAGAAGAACGAAACAATCAATCCTGTGGACGATTGATCCCCTTAAGCAATTTTCTAATCACTGCCATAAAACTAGGGGCTGTCCTAGATAAGTAAAATTATATAGGATAGCATCTACATCAACTAAAACAATGGGTTAAACAGGGTTTGAACTAGTTATCTAGGACAGCCCCTAAAAGTATTATAAGAAGAGATAAAATGAAATATGTGTTTGATAAGCAATTAGAAATGATTAATGACTGGTGCATGGTAAAAAATGTACAGCGGTTTAATCAGTTAAGTCAAATCATTTATATTGATAAGTCTATTGGTGATGGCTACTTTGAACGTTATGATTTCGGTAGCATTGGTCTATCACGGGTCAATTGCTACTTTCATAGAAATCATCAATTCATTAATCCTAATTGCCAAACCAGTTATGTTTTATACATTGTTTTGCAAGGGAGCTATGAATATCAGCTAGACGACAAAGTGACTATAGAAGAAAAAGTAGGAGTAAAAGCAACAGTAAAAACAGAAGCAAGGCAGGTAAATAGAACCAAGCTAAAACAGTTTGAGCAAGTAACGATAAATGCGCCTGCCATTTGGTTAATAAAAGGCGATTTAGGGAGATTGAGCACAATTATTAGTGCTAAGGAAGACATTAAAGCCTTATATATTGAGCTAGATAAAGACTTTGTTGGTAAATTAGCCACACAAATAGAGCAGCAGACAGATGCCAATAATTTAATCATATCCAAATTAATGACTATGTCCGATTCGTCAATTCTACCTTTAAACCTGACTACCAAAGCGGCAAATTTTGTAATGCAGGGCTGGGAGGTTTATAACACACCTAGTCCCACTGATGATATTAAATTTATGGCACTACAAGGACAATGCTTAACCTTTACGAGTTTATTATTGAAACAATGTATTACTGAAATAGGCGGGGCTAAAGTACAGGTTCTTAATTCTGCTTATCAAGCCAAACTGCTTCTTGATGAGTTTTACAATAAGAATTGGACGATACGAGAGCTTGCGCAAAAAACAGGCACAAATGAATGTTATTTAAAGGCCGAATTTAAGAAATTAACGACTCTAACGATTGGTGATTATCGAACTCATAAACGCATGCAGTTAGCCATGAAACTATTACAAGAGAGACAAAAAATTGCTCCAATTGCTAATCAGCTTGGTTTTAGTAGTACTCAATATTTTCGTCGGGTGTTTTACAAGTTTTATGGCTATATGCCGGATTAATATATGATAAATTGATATAAATCGGTAACTTTCCCGATTTTATTAAATAATTACGTATAGTCTAAAAATTTGTGTTAACTTTGTAAGTGATATTGATTATCATTAACATTATTTTTCATTTATGTTACTTTGGATTTATATATGTTGCCTAGCAAATTATCTTCCCTTCAATATTATCTCAGTGACCGTCATCTCAGTAAGGATATCAAAACGACTAAAAAATTTAATGCTTTATATATACCCTCCTTATATCTAGCGCCATTACTCAGTTTATATATTCCTACCACAGCATTGGCAGCCCCATATGAAAATAGCCTGTCCTCAAATGTGCAAACCTTTAATGCGGAACAATTTGCTGAGAGGCAAGAGGTCGCTGAACAAAATAATGGTATTAATGAAATGACATCTGATGACATGCCTACTGTCACCCTTGATGCGATTACTGTTAATGTTCGAGGTATTGAAGAAGACGAGTTAAAGACCCCCTTTGTGGTTGATACGATTGACGCGCAAGAAATTGAAGACAAGCAATATGTGACGGTAACAGATGCCTTGCGAGATGTACCTAGTATAGATATCCACGATGGTGGTAATGTGGGCTACTCGACACTATGGATGCGTGGTACAGGCTCGTTAAGTATTACCAGTCTTGATGATAATTCTGTTGATGTCCGAATAGATGGTATCAGCAATGGTAAAACGGGATTGGCACGAAACTTAATTGATGTTGAAAAAGTTGAAGTCGCAAAAGGTCCTCAAGGGACGCTATTGGGTTCAAGTGCTGAGGCTGGTGGTATCATTATCAAAACCTTTGACCCATCAGATTATACAGAAGGCAGGGTCAGTGTGGGTGTGGGTAATCATAATCTTAAGCGTGGCGAGGCGATGCTAAATCTACCTATAACGGATAATGTTTCTTTTCGCATTGCAGGTATGCTGGAGGAACGTGATAATAGTCTGATAAAACGAGAAGATGGCAAACCGCTTAATAAAAAAGACAAACAAGGCATACAAGCCAAGTTGCGTTGGCATGATGATAACGAAGACAATAATGTCGTCTTAACCGCTTATCATGATGAGCAAACCAATAATGTTCCTGTCCTACAAAAAGATTTTGATACTTATAAAGTTGCCACGTTTAATCTACCACATGAAAATACAAACACCGCTAAGGGCCTGAATTTAGTGGTGAATAGTACCGCTTTTGATTTTGCTGATATAGAGTCAAAAACAGGTTATCACCATTATGATAGCGATATTCTGCGCCCCTACCTACCGCCAGAGATGTTGTCCCTACAATTCAGCGGATACCGAATTCCAGAAGACCAACAGCCCATATTTAGTGAGGTTCTTACCCATCCTGATAACAATCGTCAATACTTAGAGGAATCGATTAAACAGGTTTCGCAAGAAATAACATTGGTCTCTAAGCCAGAGAGCGAAGTCCAGTGGGTCGCAGGACTCTACTTCGCAAACAAAGATAGGGTGTGGAAAAACGATGCCCGAATGAACTTAAATGACATGCCAGATGGGTTATTGAAAAACAGCACTCTTGGTAGTGCGAACAACGCAATTACCGATAAAACATTTGATACCCAGACGAAAGCCATATTTGGTGAAATAACGTATCCTGCGACCGAAAGTCTAGATGTGATAGCAGGGCTACGTTTGGCAAATGAAGAGCAAACACACGATGCCGTTTGGCAAGGCAATGATAATAACCCATTGGGTAATGATGTAAAAAGTGGCAGTAAAACGCTGGAGGACACCGCAACGACGGGACGCTTTGGTTTGAGCTATACTATAAGTCCTAATTGGCGGGTATATGCACTACAATCACGCGGTCATAAGTTCGGTGGGTTTGCCGATTATGACAATAACATGGCTTATGGTAACCCCCTTGCATATTACAAGCCGACGACAATTGATGCCTCTGAGATTGGTACAAAATATCGCAGTGCAGACAATCGCTTAAATTTGGGGTTGGCACTTTATCGTAACAAAATGAAAGACGACCATATGAGCGTAACAGCCTCACCTCCTGAATATAAAAGTGAAACGTTCAACGTTGATAGCCGTAGTCAAGGTATCGAGCTATCCGCAGATTGGCGAATGACCAATAATTGGCAGATAAAAACCCAACTTGCCTACACCGATGCAAAGGTCACTGATGCTAGCGAAGTACCACCACCCGCTAGACCGGGGATGTTACCGCTAACGGCAGAAGATAACCACATGCCACAAGTGCCAAAATTCAGTGGCAGTATTAGTATGCAATACAACGATGATTTACTGTTTACATTGCCAGTATTTGGTAAAGCGCAGTGGTTCGCTGATGCAAAATATCGCTACGTGGGTGACCGTTATGCGCAAGCGTACAATGGTATTGAGCTTGAGAGTTATGGTTTGGTTGACGCTAGTCTAGGACTCACCAGCTACAACCACGAACTAAGCATTTGGGGTAAAAACTTAACAGATGAACGCTACGAGCATATAAAAATATATCCGATGAATGTTGGTATATTAGGAACTGATAGAAGCTATGGTCTTAAATATAGTTATTACTATTAAGACTGTCACTACTATTAAGGTAACAACAGATGAGGATATCTTCCAATCGCAAGCCTTGGGTTTTGCTTGCCAGTATTTATATCACTCAGTATATCGGGCTGGCGTTTATTTTTGCATCTTCAGTCGCTATTATGCGCGATATGGGGATGCCATTAAACAAAATTGCTTTATTAAACATCATTGCCTTACCGCTATTATTAAAGATACTGTACGCCCCATTTATAGATCTTATTCGTCCCGCATTTATGCATAGACGGCTACAAGGACGCTATCGTAGTTGGTTACTTATAGCGCAGTTTTTAATGATGATTTTATTGGTTATCATCGGCATGCTAGATATTGCGACACAGTTTAGTCTAATGATAGGATTAATGCTTGTTTATGCTTTGGCCGTGAGCGTGCAAGATGTTGCGATAGATGGCCTTGCGAACAAAATCTTTAGTAAAAATGAGCGGCAACGAGCAAACAGTGTGCAGTTCTCTGGTAATCTTGTGGGTAATATTATTGGTGGTGGCCTGATACTTATGGCATATCCTTGGCTACAATGGCAAGGGGCACTGCTTGTGCTAGCGTTATTAACAAGTATCTCATGGTTACAACTGCTGCGTTATGTAGAGCCGACAATAGAGTTACCAGAAAATGCTGATACCCGTACAGCCGCTACGCAGTTTGTGCAAAAGACGTCTTTAACGCGCTCGTTAGTTATCTTGTTAGTCGCCATGTGGCAATTTATAAGAAGTAATCTGGCATGGTTTATTTTATTAGTAATTTACCCTGTCGGATTTAGTGCCGGCTTTACCCTATTGAATCCAATACTGGTGGATGCGCACTGGACGTTTGCAGATATAGGTTTTGTGACTAAAGTATACGGTTCTGTGATTGGGGTGATTTCTGCGCTTAGTGCCAGTCTTCTTATTGACAAAATGGGCCGAGTTAAAACATTGCTCATGTTAACGGTAGCGCAAGCTTTGGTACTGATGTTATTTTTACCTCTAAGCTATGGTTACACCAATAAGCTTATGGTATATAGTGCAGTGACCACCTACTTTTTAGTAAACCCTGCACTCATGACGACTGTTGCCACAATTGCGATGGATAAAGCCAGCCTAAAATCTGCCAAAGCCACGTTCTTTACCTTGCAACTGGGTACTTTTTCTTTTATGGGCTTTGTTTGTGCAGGTGTAGCGATGACGGCAGCCAATACGTTTGGCTACAGCAAAGTGCTAATGGCAAGTATCTCTCTCACCCTCATCATTGTCTTATTTATGCGCGCAAAACAAACCATGTTTAATAGCTAGATCTCAGTCACTTAATCTAGGGCGTGTCTTCATTTACAATTTATGGGCTAAAAATGGCTATATTACCGCCAAACTTTGTCTAATTCGTAGTCAATATGTCTATATTAACTGCGAAATTATTCGCGTTTGACAACAATCTATCTCATTTTTATCTCTATAATCCAATTGGAGACATGCCCTAGACAGACCTTAGTCTTAATCAACCTTAAAAGTGGTACACGGCAGATAATTGCAAGTACTACAGTAGTAGGCTAAGCGAGTCTTACATCGTAACTCTTTAAGGGTGGGCAACTATAGTATCGCTTCTACACATTTTCTTCTATTACGCTAGGGTCCGTTAATTGTTTAATAAACCCTAAATTCTATTCACTAGCACAGCACAGGTTACCTTATGCCAGCCACCCGCCCCTTTACGCCGATAGCAGATATAGATGCCAAGTTAGACATCATCGAGCATCTTAATCAAGACCATATCGAAGAAGTACAAGCGATTGCAGCGTATTATTACCCCGATTTAGCAATTACAAATCCTCTTATTATAGATATTTATAAAGAAGGGATGCTGATATCAGCACAGGTAAATAATAAAGCCCAAGAGTTGTTTGTCGATTTTAAACTTGAAGGTGATTTAGAAGAACAGGTGCTTTATTTGGCATATACTGCGATGGCGGAGCAAGGTCGCGATTTAACAGGTAATAAAAAGCATTACTTTGAGGTGATTGGTAAACAAAAATTAACGCCAAACATGACGCGGTTGACGCTACATAGTGAGACACCGCTACCAGAAAATTATGCCGGCTATGCTTATGGAATGATACTAAAAGTACTGAATACCCTCCCCCTTCAGCAGACAGTAGCAGACAAGCAGCAAACCACCTCGCTAACCACCTCCATAAAAGAACAGGTTAACAAACAAGTAAAAAAACGAGGCAATCAAGCATTCTTATGGCTGCTTAAAAAAGTATCTAGTGATAGAAGGCAAAAGATTGTAAAAACCATCAATAAAGATATTCGTCTGTACACACTACGCTCGGCTTGGAAGAGTAAAAAATCTGATTTTAATAATCAAGGTTATATGGATGTGTTCACGCATGGAAATAGTGCAGGTAGCTTATGGATTGAAACAGTAAATTTGGGCGATATTGTTTTTAGTCGTACAGAAACCGATGACAAGCACGCGCATTTACAGGAGGGGCAAACGGTGTTAATTGCTGATGAAACGGCTTATCCTGCTTTGGCGGGTATTCTGGACTTTTGGCAAAACGATATACCGCCTCATATTGTTATCTTAAGTCAACAACCGTTAGAACAAGATTACTTTGACGATAATGAATTTCCGGTAGGAGCGACTATTCATCGTATTGTCAGCCCATATAATCAACAAGGATTAAAAACCCTTGAGATATTAAAAGATATTGAGTCTATAGACGGGGTATGGGGCGCGTTTGAAAGCAAGGCGTGTAAAGTCGTGCGTCATTATTTACGTAATGAGCGCCAGTTAACTGGCAAGCAGAACCATATTAAAGGATATTGGAAAGCCACTACTGATTGATATGGCTAGGCGGCTAGTCCAGCCTAGCTGCCTAGCTGTATATGTTTAAACTTTCTTCGGCATACTATGGCAAGAACAAATGACGACACCGCCAATCCCACTACCATTAATAACCATATGTCTTCAACGCACAGTCTCATTATCCAATTAAATTTAATAGAGAGGATAACGATGGGAACAATAAATAGCCAATAATTGATAAGTATCACCAATAAGGGTTTTACGAAATCTTCAAAACCTCGTAAAACACCACTGATGAGCATTTGCATGGCACTAAAAAATTGAAAAGCAGCGCCATATGTCATCAGAATGGTGGCTATCTCTTTTACGCCATCGTCATTGGTAAAATAGCCCACTATCTTATCATCGTAAACGACTAATAAGGCGGCCATAATCGTTGCATACACCACCGTAACCAACAGGGTGAATATTGCCACTTTTGCAGCGTTTGACGCATCCGCTATACCATTAAAGTAGGCGATGCGAATCGTTGTTGCATTCGCAATAGCCACAGGAATCATAAACGCAACCAAGGTGATGTTTAAAACAATTTGATGCGCAGCAATGTGCCGAATACTGTAGGTGGAGATTAAAAAAGCCAACACGGTTAACGCCATGACTTCGAGTAAAAAAGAAAAACCAATGGGCAATCCTTCTATGAGTAAGCGTTTACTATCTTGTTTGTCTACAGAAACATTATTACCAGAGACCGAATGACCAGCACTGGCAACCCAAGGTAACTGTTGAGTAATCTGTTTTTTTAAAAACATACAAGCGATATACCCACTTACTGCCGTCGCCAGTCCGCATCCCATCCCACCCATTTCAGGAAACCCTAAAAAACCATGGATAAAAATAACATTCAGACAAGCGTTCATAATAACCAGTAGAAAGCTCACTAAAACAATAGGTTTTAGGGTACTATTCCCTTCACCCGTTATTCTATACATAAGCATATGAATAATACCTGGCATCCCAAGGCCAACAAACATTAAATAATTTCTCGTGATTAAACTGACCTCGTCATCTTGAATAAACCAAGTGACTGAAAAGGCTAATAGTTCAATGATTACGAATCCAATAATAGACAGCCAAAAAGCAACGTTTTTGGCATGTAAAAAGAGCTTTTGAGCCGCTATATGTGTATTGCCGTGATAAATGTTATTGGCATCGGCGTTATTGGTATCAACAGTATTGTTAAGGGCGGCAAATTTAGGAACAAAGACATATAACACACCCGTAAAAAAAAGAAAGACAGGTGTCCATATGGCACTGCCTAAACCCACGGCGGCTAGATCTTTATAATTATATTGTCCAGCAACCATCGCATCAACGATACCGAGCGAGGCTTGGCAAAGCTGTATGAGTATCAATGGAATAGCAAGCTTTAAAATAGGTTTAATGATGGTAGAGTTTGTCATTTTAAATAGGCTTCAAAAAATAAGGCGATAGGGGTTTATTACTAAATGCTGGGCGGATACCAGCTTTTATATTGGGTACTTATGCTGCGTTCTTATATACGGTTCGATATATCAGATGGTAGTTGTTGTATACTCAATGGCATAAGTGACTATTTGTAGCATCTCTTTGCACACCTCACGATTGTTAAAATAAAAATGACCGCCTGCAAAAACGTAACTTCCTAGCCAGTTTTCACTATAAGCTGACCAAGCATCCATTTTGGTCTTGTCAGCTATATCCGTGTCGTCATCGCCATATAATGCCAGTAGCGGCACGGTGGTCTTCTTTGGATTGTCTGCTAATAATCTATCGTTCACTAAAAAATCATTACGCAAAATACGTAAAAAGAAAGATAAGGTGTTTTTGTTGTCAAGAATTGCTTTTGGTGTGCCGTTATAATGCGTTAATGCCTCAATTAACTCCTCATCCGTTAATAAATGCTTGAGTGGCATATGCCGAGTATGCTGATAGCTTGGTCTACCACTGACGATAATGAGACTAAGAAAGGGGCGAGTAGACGCATCTAAATAATTAATGACTTTCCAGAGTAACGCTGCTCCCAAACTATGCCCAAAAAGTGCAAAAGAGTGCTGTCTTTTGCTAACGTCTCGATTGATATTTTCAGCGATTTCTTGGGCAAGAACGTCTGGACAATCGCATAATGGCGTGCTCATTTTAATACCATGGCCTGGATATTCTACTGGTATCACATTAAGATAGCTTGGGAGTAGTTTTTGCCAAGCGCTATACAACATAGAGCTACTCCCTGCTGGCGGTAAACAATACATATCATATGTCGTCATGCTTTCCTTTTGTACCCTACGTTTTTTATCATTGATGACGCCTTAAGCGCTTACCGGTGACGTATTTTGAGCGTTATAGAAAGTGTCCCGGTAGCAAAAATATAACATTGCCACTTTTTCGGGCATATCAAGCTCACCTTGAGGCTCATAAGACAAAGCGTTCAAGATCTTCGACATGGGTTTATTCTTGCTATCAGGCTCTACGATAACTTTACGAGCGCGACTGTTTTGGAATATAAAATCCGTTAGGCACCGTATAATGGGTTTAGCATAGCCTTTACCGACGACGTCCGTTTCTCCTAGTAGGATATGAAAGCCCATATCTGCCGCCTTAATATCATAATATAAACGGACACGATCTCGGGCCGCTTCATACACTTCAATGTACCCCACAGCCCTACCATTTATCGTTATGAAATAAAGCTTTTGATGGTCGTCTACAATCATCTTTTCATAGTAGGCCAGTAGTTTAGGCATCGGCTCATTTAATTGCCATTGCGGGATAACGTGTTCTTTATGCATCCAGTCATATATCAGTGGCATATCGTCGGGGTATTGAATTTGCCTTAGTCCATATACTGTGTCCGCTATTTTTTTTTCATAATTATTTGGCAATATTTGCGATAGGTTTGGCATATCAAGCTCTCTTTATTATAGTAAGGCTATTGTAATGCTTTGGGTAGAAAGTCTTGGAACGCTATTTTTTTCTCTACTTGATAATATTCTTCACCCAATATTTGGTTGATGATGATCGAGTTTCTATAACATCCCATGCCGAGATCCGGCACAGAGATACCATGAGAATACAAGCCAACATTTTGCACAAAGATAGTTTCGTCATCATCTATGCTATAGTTCCGAGCGATTTGATAACGCCCCTCCGTGTCATCTCTATTGATTTTTTCAGAGATAGAATGGATAAATTCTGGTGTTTTATATTCGTAGCCTAGTGCTAAAATCAGTGCTTGGGTATCCATCTTAAATTCTTTATTTAAATCTAGATGATTCAGTTGCAAGGAGAGTGTCTGGTCATTTTTTTTCTCTACATCGTTCAAGCGTACGTTAATGAGCATGTTGACATTAATCGGACTTTTTTTCGCTTTGATATGGTAATCCCCCCAATAAATAAGAACACTCATAAATAGAGAGTAACTGCTAGAATACATCAGCAGGAGAATCCTATGAAAAAGACACGCTTTAGCGACAACCAAATCGTCAACATCCTAAAACAAGCCGAACAAGGTGTCCCTATTACCGAGCTCTGCCGTGAGCATAACATCAGCCAAAGCACCTTCTACAACTGGCGATCTAAATATGGTGGTATGGACGCCACACTTATCAGCCGTCTTAAAGAGCTTGAAGTTGAAAATGCCCGCTTAAAGAAGATGTACGCTGATGAATGTCTTAAATCCGACATCCTACAGGATGCTATGTCAAAAAAGTGGTAGCGCCCCAAAGGCGCCGGCAGATGGCTTGTCACTATATTGAAGATCGTAGCTGTAGTGGTCAACTAATTTAGGACACCTGATAAGAGGTTTTTGTTAAAGTAGCGTTTCTCTTTTTCTAGCGGTGTTAAATAGTCATTAAAACGGTGTGGTCTCACTGACTGATAATAGCCCCAAATATAATCAATAATGGCAGTCCGAGCTTCAGCAATATTCTCATAACCGCCCTTTGGCATCCATTCTGTTTTAAAGCTCCTGAAGAACCTTACAGTTGGCGCGTTGTCCCAACAGTTACCTTTTCGGCTCATGCTCTGCTTCATGCCATTACAACTTGCCACAGATTCAGCAAACTTCTTGCTAGTGTAATGGGTGCCTTGATCAGAGTGAAACAACACCCCACTTGGCTTTAAGCGCGACTGATACGCCATCTGCAGCGCTTTGGTTGTCAGCATACTGTCAGGCGAATCTGATACAGCAAAGCCAACAATACGACGAGCATATAAATCTAAAACGATAGCTAGGTAGCACCAGCCGCCTTTAATGCGAACATAAGTGACATCACCTGTCCAGACATGATTGGGCGATGTGGGGCTAAAGTTACGGTTCAGTATGTTGTCATGAGCTTTGTGTTCTTCATCACAGTGCTTGTATTTATGCGTCTTTAACTGACAGCTTTTAAGCCCCATGCTGCTCATAAGTTTACCTACCATATAACGGGTCAGCTTGATGCCGTGTTCATTCATTAGTATAGCGGCAATGCTGCGAGCGCCTGCTGAGCGCTTTGAGTCGTTAAATATTTGGCGGACTAATGCTTTAGTTTTGACGGCTTCAAGGCTGATGGGCTTGGGCTTTAGTCCATAGTAGTAACTGCTCCTCAATACCCCAAACAACTTGCATAAAAGGCTTTTACTGGCCCGTTTGTCTTGCTCTGCAAGCTTGCTTATCAGCGATAGCCGTTCAGGCTGTCCAAGGCCAGCAGAGCAGAAGCCTTTTTTAATATGTCGCGCTCCATAGTCAGCCGCTTAACCTGCTTACGCAATTCTTGAAGCTCGCGCTGTTCATCCGTTAAAGCGTTGCCGACTTTAGGCACTTGGCCACTCATTTCTTGACGGTACTGACTCAGCCATTTCTGCAGGGTAGATTTGCCAATACCCAGTGAGCTTGCCACATCAGGTATGGTGCGGTTGTGATCAGTGACTAAGCTAATCGCTTCTAATTTAAATTCTCGGGTATATTGGTTGCGTTTGTTGGTCATACTATTTTCCTTCTTTGGGTTAGTATAGCCTCTTAGCAGTTGTCCAATTTAATTATGCCACTACACATCCACCTCACTAGCGCGTTCATCAAGCGTTATAGAGGTTGAGTTTAAAAGTGGCTTAATAGCAATGTATCTTTCATGCGCCTTTTTCCAGTCATCATCACTGACTTCGTTGATATCAAACTTAATAGTCACATTATTAGTATCAACAATATTTTGAAAGTCATGGATACTCATAACTTTATTGCGCTGATTAGATAGCTTTTTAAATAAAGCCTGATTCATATCATCCATGAATTCAATTAATTGGTAGTCTTGTTTGTCTTGCCTATTTGTATAAACACCACCTAGAGCAAGTTGAACATAACTACGTTCAGGTTGACGCTCGTAAAAAATTTCACGAGTCATATTGGTTAAGTTCTTCATGTTATTCGGCATGCCAAATCTCCACTTTTTCACTACGTATATCGTTCCAAACGTCAAATCCAATTAGCTTATTCGCCATCAGATACCATATAAACTGACGACCTCTAGGGCGATAAATATCACCTTTGAAGTATCTTTCTAAGATGTATTCGACAGTCGTGTTATCTCTTAGTTCTAGATCTGCCAACACCGCTTTAACTTCTTCAGGAGCTGCATATAAATTCTTGTACTTTCTCAAGAAGTTGATGTTGTGAAAAGCTAGATGATGAATTCTATCTTCATCATAAATTGCAAATCTAAAGCCTTGATCTTTACTATACTTGATAGCTGCCTTCCATTTATCTGACCAATCACGCCAATTCTCTTGCCATTCTAATTTGGGTTTAACCTCAACGATTACTGATTTACCGTGGTCCTCGGAAAGTTGTACAAAATAGTCTGGCGTATAAGAGTGAGTACGACCATTTTTCTTAAAGGGAATAGAGACTGGCTGTGGCACTATGTCTATGACTTCCTTTCTGAAAGTCTGATAGCGTAAAAAATCACGCTCTAAAGTAGATTCATAAGCTATTGACTCACCCATAAAAGCGAAATGGCCCGATATACTTCTGTAGGTGGGTTTAATTTTACGAACTTGTTTCATATAAAAATCCTTTGGTAGTAAGTGTATTATGTTCTTTTTTGACAAGGTTTATCGATAAGAAAAACCTTTTTGACAAGGTTAGTCGTAAAATAGTGACAGAGTTTGATGGTAAAGTTTCTCTGAAGAGAAGATTTTTTGGTGGATAATTGACATGGTATATGGGAAGTGACAGCGCTCACTTTGCTCTGACAATGGAGTGACCTCAACAGTGTCACCATCAATAACACGAATACCTGTGATGTTTAGAACGTTAGCCTCAAAGCACTTAACGGCGTTATCACCGTCATCTCCACTACTATCGCTATTATTAGATCCTGAGCTACTTTCAATGACGCCAGAAGGATTGGGGGGAAGCTCGTCATAACCACCACCGCATCCCACTAAGGAAGCAGCGATAGTTAAACATAAACCTTTAATAAGTAGGTTCATATTTAACCGCCCGGACAGATAGATTCACAAGGTACACCATCTTTATCGCGGTCTAATCTGGTATTACCGCACTTGAGTGCTTGCTTGGCCTGTTCACAACTAACCATCTGACCACAAACACGCGGTAAGCCTTTACCTTGCGATCCACCAGCGCCCTTAGCAAACAGAGGATGATTAACCTCAGCTGCATTATAAAACGGATTATCAGTAGTAGTAACAGTGCCGTTTGACTACATTGCAAAGACAGATATTACTGTTGCTAAAATTAATTTTTTCATAAATAAAACCCTTCCATAAGAATTTCTAGAGAAGGCGAATTATCTTCTACACTAGAAACTCTATATTTGTTCAATAAGAACACATATTATATATGTAAACTTTAGTCTTGAACGTTGAATAAGCATTTTTATGCAGTCTCTCATATTCAAGTTATTGAAAATTAACTAAAATTTAGGTAATGCAAATTGTTTGTTGTCGTATTGAACTAGCATTAAATTCTCATACTCGTCACATGGCTTGATATCTACATCTGATAGCGTTCTTATACTGATGAGGAATCGATGAAAATACCTAATACCATAATTGATCCACTGAATCTTTTCCTTATCGCTTAACGGCCTGATTAACATAGCTAGTGCTATAAATCGCTTCTCAAATTTTTGCCGATCCTTATCTCCAACTATTCTATAAGCTGGCTTAATTGGTATTTGCTTAGATGCCCGTTTACAAACGAGATTAAACTGGCTATGATTGTTTAAATATTGAACAAAAGAAATCATAGCCGTTATATGTCCCTTATTCTTGATCAAGTACCTATCTATTTGAGCTTGTGACGGCTTTTGGCAGCCTTGTAAGCCATAGTGGTGGTATAAACTAATTATGGGTTGAAAGACCGTTCTAACAGAACTTGGCTTACTCTGACGACGCTTCTGTCTTTGATTCAAAAAAAGTAAGTATTCTTGCAGTATGCTTGGTGGATCACCATCAAAGGCGACGAACATTTCTTGGATAGCTGCTTGTGAAATAATAATTTGCTCTGTTGTATCATCGACAAAGATTTGACGAGTTTTTAAAAGCCATCCAAGTACAGGCATATTTTTTTGGACAAAGTGATTATCAAAGGTGTGAGTTATAATCTTATAGGAGGGTATCTTGCCCCATTGTAAGTCGCATTCTTTGAAAAACTCATCAAACCTGTATGCAGGGGCAACGAAGTTTCTTTTGCCCGTCCGACTACGAAGAAATTTACTAAAATCAGTGTAGCTTTGGAATATACTATGACTTAGTTGCTCTTCTAGCTCTCTTGTTGGGTTTTGATTTATCATATATTTTCAACTTCTCAATTCGTAATTGCATTCTTTCCCAAGAATTATTAACTGCCCTTGCTGACTTAGGTTTAGCAGATATCCTGTTTGCTTTAATTTGACGCTTTACAGCTGAAGGAAGCTCATTGTAGATAGGTAAAAAGGCTTTTGGTATGATAGGTCGCTTACCCAACCTAAAGCTATTTTGCGTTAAATTATTTTTCTTACAAGCTAATAGCCAGTCATCAAATTTTATTTTGAGCATCTGGTTGGCGTAGGCGATAAGCATTACTCTTTCCTCGTAGGATAAGTAATCAAACTTTAGCCCCGTTCTAGTTTTGCTTAGCCTAAGACCATCGATACCACATATACCAAGGGTTTCTACTAAATTTTTATAGATTAATTCTTTTTCTAAAGTACTCTTTCTTATGAGGTTGATGAAAAATAATGTCAGCTCAAACCAGTCACCAGAAGTTATTGAATGTCCAAAAACTATTGCTTGATTAGCGCTCAATACTTGTTCAGCCTTCAGTTGAAACTCATAAGCATCTGTACATAAAAGTTGATTTACTGCTTCAGCGCTTAGCTTTTCTCGACAATGAGGACATCTATTGATAAATCGGTGATTCGCTTTGATCAAATGTGGTTGATACGGCAATCCGCAGCTAGAACACGAACTTTGTAGTGAAATTAAGTGCTGTTCACAGTAAACAATCCAACTAAATCGCCACTTTAATCTCAAATACGCACTTTTGTCCTCTTGCATACATTGAGCGCAATATTGATGGCCTACCATCGTTTTAGAATGAAATTTGGGAATAGGTAACACCCAAGTAAGGCTAATATTTGGTCGATACTCTAATCCAATATCTTCATTGAACTGTATCAAGCTTCTATTATCAAAAAATTTAGTATCAGTTTGAGCAAGTACAGCCATATCTTGATGTATTTGCTTATTAATATGATTAAAGCCTTTATCAAAATCATGATGACGCAAATTGTATTTAGACCAGTGATAAAAAAGAATTGTAGAAAGGTCGCAGCCTTGATTTAAAGATACCCGTAGTAACCATGAGCTTATGCTTTCATCATCTAAAAGAGGCGTAGCAACGGGTAATGGTTTTACGCTAACCATTACCTGAGTCCTTCGGTTGAGCGAACATCTTTATTTTTAGTCAGAATGCCTTCGGTAATTTGTTCTGTGCCACTAAGAATGGCATCTTTGGCGCAAACTGACAGAATCCTATGAATATTGCCTAAATTTCCTTTTGAAACGGCATGAATAAGGGCAGCAGTTTTGGGTTGATGCAATTCTGATGGATTCTTAAGCGGAAAAACACTTTCGAGTCGAAAAAGTAATTCTTGAAATCTTTTATCTAATTTCCAAAGAGGGACTTCTACGATATCGAATCGACTAGCGTGCTGAGGATCAGTGTGTAGTACACGTTTCGCATCCTGCGTTCCAATACCGACAATCGGTATCTGTAATTCATTGCATAATGTCTTCAAAGCATTCATTACCTGACGTTGCTGTCTTGGTGTACCTGTAAGTAATGAATGAAGCTCATCAACCATGATCATTTTGACTTGATACTCGCGGCATAAATGAAGTACTTGATAGAGCAATGAAGATGCTGAATCTTTCGTTCTATAGGGCATATGAAGTGCCTCTAGAATAGACATATAGAGGTCTTTTTCATTAGTGCTTGAAGGAGCATTTGCAAAAATAACAGGCTTGACTAAAATGCCATTCTCTTCGATTGGCATGCCATGTTTTCTAAAAAAACGATGAGCAATACTGGTTTTGCCGTTATTTGAATCACCGACTATTAAAAGGTTAGGCATTCTTAGTCTTTTTGGGAACCTCAAAAGTCCGTTTAGCTCTAAAATTATATTGTCTGCTACCTCATAATTGACCCAGCGAGCTTCGTTAATAAAATCTAATCGATCGTCATCAGAATATTCTACAAGATGACGGAAATCTTTATATACATGGAGGTAAGACGTTTTGTTATCAGTGATAATTTCATTCATTATTCAATATCTCCAAAATCAAAATCAGTCGTATCTAGAAGTAGACCATTTTGTTCAACGACACTCTTTTCAGGTTTTTTAGAAGCTTGTATTGATGGCTGTAAGTTTGTTTGAATATCATCACTGTTAGTCGGTTCTAGATCGCTGCTAGTATTGGCATTGTTTCTTTTACTCGCCATTATTGTTTTGGCTACGATAGTTTGACTTTTTGCATGTGTCTTTTGACGTTGCGCT
Organism: Psychrobacter sp. FME6; assembly: GCF_014861365.1. Taxonomy (GTDB): domain Bacteria; phylum Pseudomonadota; class Gammaproteobacteria; order Pseudomonadales; family Moraxellaceae; genus Psychrobacter. The sequence goes on along the minus strand of NZ_RRYW01000030.1, from coordinate 12,490 downwards.
TGTCTACGAGCAGACTTCGTTTTTTTAGAAGAATCTTCGATTAAGTCTCGCATCTCGGTTAAAGCTTCATAAATTTGATGTTCATTTATATACTCATTCCCTTTATCAGAAATCTGCTTACGAATCTGTTTATATTCCCACAGACTCATACTTGGTAGCTGCTGGTTAGCAAAGGGGATTGTAAAGTACTGGTGTAAACTTGGATCGTAGAACCAAATTTTACTAATGTCTCTTGGATCACGTCTGAATAAGAAGTGTTTCTTACTTCCATCTTTATTTTTGGCGTTAATAAAAATATTTAAGCAGGGGTCGTAATAGCGTAAGGAGTCTATAGTCACGCCAAAATGCTGGATGGTTCGCTCAAAACTTGGCATGAAGTCTAATAGTAAGGTTTTTGAGTCTTCTGGTAATGATGGTAAGCCTGTACCAATGCTTTCACCATCTCCATGAATACCTAGATACCATTTTTCCGTAGGACTTCGCCCTAAAGTGCTATGGATTCGCTTGTGATAAACCTTGGTTATAAAGGTAAGAAGCCAAACCTCAAATTCATCTAAGGTAAGTGTTGCTTCTTTTTCAGAGTCATAATTGTCTTTTTCCTTAATATTAGAAAATGTTGTACCGTTGATGCCATGAACCTCTTTCATAAACGTACCAATGAGACGTTCAATATGTCCACCAAACTGAGGTCTTGCTACTGGTCTAAATTCAAGGTTAATCCCATGAATTTCGCACGAACGAGCCAAGGTGTTTGATCGAAAGTCAGCACCATTATCAACGTGTATTTTTTGGGGATAGCCATACACTTGCCATTCTGTATGATCAATACCATGCTCAAGTAAAAGGCTTTCTTTTTGTAAGATACTTCTTGCGACACACATTGCAACTGAGGTTGCTGACGGTGGATCTAATGATAAATAATACCCCGTAATCATTCGGCTATAGACATCGATAGCTAGTGTCAAATATGGTCTACCAATGGATCTCCGGTGTTCGTTATCGACTAGCATCAAATCAACAGGTGTATGGTCTATTTGAATCACGCTCAATGGGTAATCTGCGTTAGGAAAAGAATGAGGCGTGGGTTTGAATTTTTTTCTAGCTTGCTCTATTTGGCCACGCTTTTTAAGCTGTTCATACTCTGAAATTTGATCAATGCGTAATTTAATAGCTTTTTTACTTGGTTTATCGATTTTCTCCATAGAGCAAAGTCGAAAAACTTCACGATAAGTCTGCTCTAAACTAGCCCTTTGCTTAGTCAAATAAAATGCTTTTATAGCTCTTTGAATAACATCGTCCTGAGCCTTGGTTAGACGTGAGTCACCTTCCTTCCAACCTCGCTTTTTCTCTACCAGTCCTGCAATAGAACCAACAGCCTGATACTGCTTAATCCAGCGGTATAATGAACGAATTGAAACATTAATCTCCTTTGAGCGTTTCATTATCAATTTTCGATGATTATGGCTATGCTCAGTATTGATAATAGGTTTGATCGCCTCAAACTTCGACTGTGCTTTTTGCCACTCTTCATCGCCAATAGCACTGATATCGACATTGATATGATCATTATTCTGATCTTTAATATTTGACAAACTTTGTATGTTAACAATACTGGTTTTACCCGTTTCAACACTACGAACTACGACCTCTGTACTCTCGTTTAAGTACTCGACTAGCTCATAGTGTTTATTATCAGACTTATTTAGATAGGTTTTTCCTTTACGCAAATCAATACGTCCACGCCTGATTTCAAATCTATCTAAACCCTCATCATCATGGTCAATCATGAAACCATACCCTTTCGTTGTTGGTGTTGACTCATTTATTGTATCTACATCGATACCTAGTTTTTGAAAATCATCTAAATGCCTGTCGAAGATAGATGAATCAGCTTCTATAATTCTACTATTATTCATAATCCACCCATACCTCTGTTAAGTCATTAATTTTAAGGAATAAATTGAATTTTAATCGTTTAGTAGCAAGTAAATGATAAATTACTCGTAATCCGTGATTTCGCAAGAAAGAGCCTATGTAAAAACGGGTTAATAGGTAATCTATGGTAGTTGTACCCATAAGCCTAACCTGCTTTAAAACCGCTTCCTTATCCTCTTCTTCGATTGCAGAGTTTTTGAACTTCATTAAGAGATTGATATTGTCTAAAGCTGTATTCTTGATACGACTCTCATCATAGATATGAAATACATAACCATTGTCTTTACAGTAGCGCTGCATCGTCTTCCACTTATCTGACCAGTCTCTCCAGTTCGCCTGCCATAGATCATGTGGTTTAACCTCAATAATCATATTTGGCTTACCAGAGCCTTCTACGAACTTGATAAAAAAGTCAGGGGTGTACTTATAAGTAATACCATTCTTGACGAAGGGTATAGTAATTGGTTGAGCAACTATATCCTCCACGTCTTCTCGAAAGGCATGAACTGTGATTAAATCGCGTTCTAAAGTTGATTCATAAGGTAATGATCTGCCTTTATATGGAATTCTTCCTGATACGCTCATTCTAGTCGGTTTTATTTTGCGCATTTGTCTCATAATAATTTGTCGCTTATTTAGCATTTATTAAATTTTATGACAGCTATTTGGTATATGTTTGTCATTTAATTGGTAGGTATTGGAATAGAAAAGAGGTGATATTGAAGGGTATTGTGCCAGTAATTTGGGATTATTACACGTGTGGCTATGATGGTGATGGCTCAGCGCGTTGTCGCTGCCGACCTGAACAGATTAAGCGCTATCAAGATAAGCTCTCAGGGCCGCTGCTCGATCGTATCGATTTGCACATTACTGTGCCAGCATTACCGATTGCTGACTTACAAAACGCTCAGGCAGGCGAAACCTCAGAAAAGGTAAGGAGTCGGGTTTCAACTGCTCATAAACGCCAGCTAGCAAGACAACAAAAAGTAAATAATGAGCTTAGCCCTAGCGAGATTGATAAATATATCCAGTTAGGTGAAGGTGAACAGCAACTGTTACAGCTTGCTCAGCAACGGCTGAATTTATCCGCCCGTGGCTATCATCGGGTATTGCGCGTTGCTCGCACTATTGCCGATCTTGCCGACAGTATCGATATCACCAGCGCCCATGTATCGGAAGCATTGAGCTATCGCAGTAAGTAATTCATTATTAATACTTTGCGGGAGATTTTAGAAGGGATTAAACAAAAGAAAAACACCCCAGACATGTTAGGCATTCCTTGGCCCAAGGTGTTTTTAATAACGATTAATACTTATCGGTAATGGCACCTTCTGAGGCACTGCCAACCGTTTTGGCATATTTAGCCAGTACGCCGCGTTTTACATTTGGTTCTGGTGCTTTCCACGTGCTTAAACGCTTCTCAATGTCTTCTTCGCTGATGTTTAGATTGATTTCATTATTGTCGGCATCAATAGTAATGGTGTCGCCGTTTTCAATAATCGCAATCGGGCCGCCAACCATGGCTTCAGGGGTGATGTGGCCAACGACAAAGCCATGACTACCACCAGAGAAGCGGCCATCGGTAATTAACGCCACGTCATTGCCTAATCCACGGCCCATAATGGCCGAGGTAGGTGACAGCATTTCACGCATACCTGGGCCACCTTTAGGGCCTTCGTAACGAATCACAACCACATCACCCGCCACAACAGTGCCATCTAAAATAGCGCTCATAGAGTCTTCTTCAGAATTAAACACACGGGCGGTACCAGTGAACTGAGTCCCTTCTTGGCCACTGATTTTCGCCACCGAACCAGTCGGTGCAATGTTGCCGCGTAATATGCGCAAGTGGCTGTCGGCTTTGATTGGTTTGTCGAACGGACGGATTATGTCTTGGTCTTCTGGGTAGTCTTTTACGTTAGCTAGGTTTTGAGCCATGGTTTTACCATTAACGGTTAAGCAGTCGCCGTGCAGTAAACCTTTTGCCAGTAAACGCTTCATTAATGGAGCAATACCACCAATTTCTATTAACTCAGACATTAAGTATTTACCAGATGGGCGTAAGTCGGCCAATACCGGCACACGCTTTCCTATTTCGGTAAAGTCATCAATGTTGAGCGCTACGTCAATCGCATCGGCCATAGCGAGCAGATGTAGAACCGCGTTGGTTGAGCCGCCCAACACAATAACCATCGTAATCGCGTTTTCAAAAGCTTTACCCGTCATAATATCGCTAGGCTTAATGTCGTTGTCGATTAACCACTGGATCGCTTCACCTGCTTTTCGGCAGTCTTCGCGTTTTTCAGGAGATATGGCCTCTTGAGCCGAGCTACCCGGTAAGCTCATGCCCAAGGCTTCAATCGCTGATGCCATGGTGTTGGCGGTATACATGCCGCCGCAAGAGCCAGGGCCAGGGATGGCCGTTCTTTCAATTTCTAACACTTCTTCTTCGGTCATATCGCCGCGGGCATTGGCACCGACGGCTTCGAATACAGAAACGATGTCCGTGTGGTTTTTACCCGGCTTGATGGTACCGCCATAAATAAACAGCGAAGGACGGTTTAAGCGCGCCATGGCGATAAGGCAACCCGGCATGTTTTTATCGCAGCCGCCAATAGCAATGATCGCGTCATGACCTTGGCAGCCTGAGACGGTTTCAATAGAATCAGCAATCACTTCACGCGATACCAAGGAGTATTTCATGCCTTGGTAACCGTTAGCGATACCGTCAGAGATGGTGATGGTATTGAAAATAATGGGTTTGCCATAGGCGAAATAAACGCCTTTAGCCACTTCATCAGCTAAGCCGTTGATATGAATATTACAAGGCGTCACTTGGCTCCAAGTAGAGGCAATCCCCACATGCGGACGCTTAAAATCGTCATCCGTAAAACCGACCGCACGCAGCATAGAACGCGCTGGTGCTTTTTGAATGCCATCGACCAAAATAGAAGAATATTTTCTGTTGCTGTCGTCTTTTTTATTCATTTTCTGTCTCCAATAGCGAAACCGTTTATTGGCTTGTTTCAGTATAAATAAAGGCCAGTCACAGCTTGCAATTATATAGGGTGAAAGGTTGATAGGGTAAAAAGTTGTTTTCTTATTATTTTAATAATTATGAATATACCTTAACCTTTTAAAAGATATTCAACCAAAGCGGCAAAATCATCAAACGCTGCGGTAGGGTTAAGCTCACGAATATCCTGCCCATAGTTATAGCCGTATGACAGTCCAAGCGTATCCATATTGGCATTTTGTCCTGCCAAGATGTCGTTTCTGGAGTCACCAATCATGACCGCCTGTGCTGGAGTTACGCTTAAAGCCGCGCAAACATGCAGCAGCGGCGCAGGATCTGGTTTTTTAGTGGGCAAGCTATCGCCGCCAAGCACTTCGCTAAACAAGTCTTGCCAGCCAAAGGATTGCAATATTTTTGGTACAAAACGAATCGGCTTATTGGTCACCAATGCCAGCTTAAACCCTGCTGCCTGTAGTTTTTTTAGCCCGCTGTCGACATTGGAGTAAGCGACCGTTTTGCTACCGCTAATATTTTTATAAGCATCAAAAAACACCTGTTCGGCATGATCAGTTGCCTCGACCGTTAATTCATCTTCTAACACTTCTATTTTACCAACCAAGGCGCGCTCAACCAGCATTTTTGAGCCGTTGCCCACCCAGTTACGAATGGTCTCGATAGGATAGGGTGTTTTGCCCAGCGTAGTCAGCATCGCATTGGTCGCATCAGCCAAATCCGGTACGCTATCAATTAAAGTCCCGTCGAAGTCAAAAATTAAAAGTTGCTTATCCATTATTCCTCGCGATTTAGAATTATTTATTCTATTTTTAAGTGATGAGTTTTTAAAGTTACGATGTAGAGTCTTTATTACCATAGCATAGGTCAGCCATAGAACTCACTTTTACTGCTATTTCAACAGCTACTATTCAATATCTTTATAGCGCTCGCGGTGTTCCGCTTTCATCTTTAAATAGTCTGTATTTTCGCGGCAACAATCCCATTTTTATTTACTGTATTTGTTTTATAGTGGATTGACTATATATCTAGCATTATTCATCTCTACTATCACTACCGTTATTAAGTATACTGAGCGTAGCTATCTATAAAACAGCATAAAAATGTTATGCAACCGTGACAGAAGATGTTTAGCATATAGAGTGTTGAGTAAAAGTATTTATTGAGAAGGTTATGAAAGTGAATAGAAGTACCAGAAACAAAGCTTGTATAGCTAGGTCAGATTTTAGGGTGTCGTTAAATAATGTGCTCATAATGGCAGTGCTGCTACTCGTCAGTGTGCTAACTATAAATACCGCCCATAGTGCATGGTTTGAGCGTTTAGTTCCGCAAGGTGAGACTTATACGGTGCGCGAGATAGATCGCGATTTGGCGTTTGTGATTGACGGCTTTATTTATGATGCCCGCACTTCTTGTTTTTTAGCAGTGGGCGATCGGGTGGTGTTTTTTGAAGGGCGTCACGGTATTGACTATCGCGCGACGGTTTATGATTTGGATTCGCGTGAGCGTTGTGAGTTGTTATTAAGAAGACGTTTGTCATAACGAAAGGCTTGCCTTAACCGAGTGCCTGTCATGACAAGTTTTTCAGATATAGTTAAAATACTTTAAAAGCGCTACGATACTGCGGGTATGGTTTTTTTGTAGCCTCTGTCTGCGTAGGCACAGCAAGCAAGAAAAAAACGGTACCTGCAGTACGTGATGTATCGATTTTACGTTTCACTGACTATAGATAGTTCTTCAGACATAAAAAAAGGCCCCAAACATAAATGTCTGGGGCCTTTTTAGAATTCTTAAACGAATGGTGGCTCGAGGCAGGTTCGAACTGCCGACACACGGATTTTCAATCCGTTGCTCTACCGACTGAGCTATCGAGCCGTCTTCGTTGAGGCGCTATTAAACTAAATATAGGCGTTACTGTCAAGCGGTTTTTGCATTTTATGCGATAAAAGAGTAAAAATAATGAATTATTTATCAAAATATCGCTTTTTAGCGCTAAAATTAATCCTTAACACGCAGCAGCTCGTACTCGCTCATAATGCGGTGAATGTCCGCATCGACAGGGACAAATTCACGTACGCCTTTTTTGACCTCGGCATCGTAAACCAGTTTGATAAATTTAGCATCAATGGCACGTTTACGGTTTTCTGAATGCACAGTAAGGTACTGCAGGCGCTTGGCGTCGGTCTGTCCATCGTCAAAACAGCCAACCGCAGCGATAGGTTTATCATTAAACATCCCGACATATAGAGTCTGACCACGCTTAAAACCTTGCTCAATAAGTGCCAATACGTCAGCGCCATCAGGCTGGTTATCATCGCTGTCATACAATGCTTGCAAGCGCTCTGCTAACTCATTCTCACGAGTTGGTTTTTTCATCAAAGGAGTTTGCAAATCGTTAATGGCAATCGCTTCTAAAGGCATCATAGCTTCCTATTAAATATTTCAAATGTTTATCTAGCATGATGTAATGAGTATATAGTGAATCCACTTTTAAAAGAATACCGTGCTACTGGGATTAATTATTCGCAGCCTCTGTCTGCGTAGGCACAGCAAGCAAGAAAAATTAATCCCAGTAGCGCCTCATAATGTCTGTATTTCTTTTATTTAGGACTGACTATAGCGCAATGATTGATAATACTGGATGCACTATTTTAGCAGAAAGGGGCAAATTTGCCTGTAGTTTACTGCTTGGTCGTGGCAGTAAATCTTAGGGTTTGCTATGATAAGGATAGATAATGCATCGTCTGCCCTTATTCTAATGTTTTACGCTAGGATAGAGCGGACTATCGCCAATTCATAATGATTCATTTATACCTATTAACGTTTTATTCTTATATTTTATGGTTCTCACATTGAGGACACGTTGGGCTTATTGATAGCCCTATTTTATTGTTTGCTTTTATATTTATAGAGAGTAGCCATGACAGCCAATTCTACTGCACAAACTCAAGACCAAAATACTGCTAAAAATCTTTACGGTCATGCCGCACGTACAGCGACTGTGACCCGCAATACTGCTGAGACCCAAGTAACTTGTACCGTCAATCTAGATGGTACCGGTCAAGGCACTGTCGATACGGGCGTGCCGTTTTTGGACCATATGATTGACCAGATTAAGCGTCACGGTTTATTTGACTTAGAAATTAAATGCAATGGCGATACTTTTATTGATGATCACCACAGCGTTGAAGACACGGGCATCACCCTTGGACAGGCGTTTGCAAAAGCGCTAGGTGATAAAAAGGGCATTCGTCGTTATGGGCATTTCTATGCGCCACTAGACGAAGCATTAACACGAGCAGTGGTTGATTTATCAGGTCGTCCGGGTTTGCATATGGATATCCCATTCACGCGCTCACATGTCGGTAATTTCGACGTTGATTTATTCAGTGAGTTTTTCTATGGTTTTGTGAATCACTCATGGATGACGGTGCATTTAGATAATTTAAAAGGCAAAAACAGCCATCATCAAATTGAGTGTACCTTTAAAGCCTTTGCGCGCGCCCTACGTATGGCTTGCGAGTATGATGAGCGCGCGTTAAATACCTTGCCATCGACTAAAGAGGCGTTTTAGATGAGTCGAGCCACAAAGGTAGCATTATTAGACTATGGTATGGGAAACTTGCACTCTGTCGGCAAGGCGCTAACGCTTGTCGGTGCCGAAGTTTCTATCACCAACGACCCAAAGGTGGTCGCGGCGGCGGACAAGATTGTGTTTCCTGGTGTCGGTGCCATGCGTGACTGTATGATAGGCATGCATGAAGCGGGTATTGATGAGGTGATAAGCCATGCTATCTTTAATAAGCCTGTCATGGCCATTTGCGTCGGTATGCAGGCGTTATTTGAGCAATCTGCTGAGAATGGTGGTACAAAGTGCTTGGGCATCCTAGATGGCTCTGTAGAAGCGTTTGATCCAACGTGGAAAGATGAGCAGGGCGCGACCATCAAAGTACCGCATATGGGCTGGAATACCATCAGTGGAATGGATTTTGAGCATCCATTGTGGAACGGTATCGAGGACAATGCGCATTTTTACTTTGTACATAGCTATTATTGCGATCCTGCTGATAGCTCGCAAGTGGCGGCCGTCTGTGATTATGGTCAGCCGTTTTGTGCCAGTATTTTGCAAGATAATCTATTTGCCACTCAATTCCATCCAGAAAAAAGCCATACCGCAGGCTTACAGCTGTTAAAGAACTTTGTAGATTGGGATGTTTAGCAGGTATTTCTATGCCCTAACTTAATTGAACGAGTATGGATTTTTTAGATTCTAGTGCTATAGTAATTTAGTAGAAAACACCCATGAATAAAAGAAAACCCATTTCATTAATATTTGTTATGTCGTTAGCGTTTATTATCATTCAAGGGTGTGCCACTATTGATACACCTAAAGGTGTCTGTTTGGCAGACAGCAAAGGTCAACATATCTTAACTAATGCTATAGAAGAAAAATCAGAAAAGCATAATCCTTACGTGCAACTTATCAATGCACAAAATATTCTGTTATTACATGCAAAAACCTACACTTTGTCATTGTTTTCTGACGTTCCTAAAGATGGTTGCTTTAAAACCCCTTTTATTTTAGCTCATAAAGAAGAGGGTTATCAGTGGTTCAATGCCAGCGGTGAGAAATTATATAATGTCTATTGGTTTGATAACGGCCCGGATTATGCAGAAGATGGTTTATTTCGCTTTAAAAAGAATGGCTTGATAGGCTACGCTGATGAAAGCACATATGAGATTGTCATTCCTGCGCGGTATCAAGCGGCTCAACCATTTCAGAATGGTCAAGCCAAAGTCTCTTATAAGGCTGATATAAATCAGCTTGATAATGAACATTCAGGATGGAAAAATACTGACTATATAACTATTAATAAGCAAGGTGAGGTTGTCGGCTCGAAGATGTAATAGAATCTATAAGACTCTTATATCACTCGTATTTCTTAAACTACTTACTATTATAATAAAGAGAAATCATTGGATTTTACTACCTTTAAGATAGGCGTGATAGCGGCCACTGGACTTGATAAAGATGCCTTGCATATTTATGTGGGCATCAGCGTTTACCTATTAAGTTTAATCTTACTTCGTCCGATTTTTAAAAATCAAGGTATAAGATCGTTCATCGCTCTAATCTTAGTGACTGGCGTTGCATTAACAGGTGAGTATTTGGATAATCGGCATATCATCGTGCCAAAAGGTTTTTTGGCGTTAGAAAGTGTGGATATAAAGGCAAGCCTACACGACCTGATGAATACTTGTCTAATACCTTACGTGCTTTATGCGCTTAATAGGTGGACGCCAATTTTTCATCCAATCAATAAGCCTAAACCTATGATTAAGCGACATAAAAAAACGGACTATTAATAAGTCCGTTTTTTATTTTTATCATGACTGTCTTTGCGATATAGCTTATTAAGATTTCTGGTTATTAGCCTCATCATAAAGCTCGCGAACCACTTCACCAATCACTTGAATACCATCAATCAGCGTTTGCTCATCAGCGGCAATACTCATGCGAATACATTCGTGCGCGTGTTGGTAATTGCTCACATCGACACCGGGGAAAAAGTGTTTACTTGGCACAATGAGTGTACCTTTTTCTTTTAGACGCTCATACAGCTCAACGGTTTTAATTGGCAAGTCTTTAAACCATAACCATAAGAAAATCGCGCCTTCAGGCTTATGAATCGCTAGTGGATAATCGCCCAATGCTTCTTTTAATAACCGTACGGCGGTATTGGCTTGCTGCTGATAAAACGGCTTAATATCGTTGTCAGATAACTGCTTGATACGGTCGTTGTTGACTAGTGGCGTGGCAATCGCCGCACCGAAACGCGTTGGCGCTAGATTCACCACCGCATTCATCGCGCTGACTGCTTCGATCACTTTAGGCGCAGCAACGATAATACCGGTACGCATACCGGGCAAGCCAATTTTAGACAGGCTAAAACAAAGAATCGTATTGTCATCCCAAGTGAGATGGGCGTCTGAATAAATGATGTTAGGAAACGGCATACCATAGGCGTTATCGATGATTAACGGTATCTCATAGCGCTTGGCAATCTCAGCTAAATGCGCCATTTCGTCATCAGTCAAGACGTTGCCAGTAGGATTTGTCGGGCGTGAGCAGCAAATCGCACCGATACGACCTTCTTTTAGCGCGGGCAAGTTTTCTAGCGCCTCAAAGTCGACGCGATACTTAAAGAAACCTTCCTCGCCATTATGAGTGACTTCATCGATATGCGGTAATACGGCAGCAAAATGCTGACCTTCCACATGCACATCGCTATAGCCAATATATTCAGGAGTTAACGGCAGTAAAATAGACTTATCTACCGACTGGCTGTCTTTATCTTGACTGTTTTCATCAAGCTTATTATCACTGAAAGCCCCACCAAATAAGTTAAATAAATAGAAAAAAGCGTTTTGTGAGCCATTGGTCAGGGCAATATTTTCTGCCGTGAGATTCCAGTCATAATGACGATTAAAGAAGCCGACCAACGCATCGATAAAGGCGGCGTCACCTTGAGGATTGGAGTAATTTGCCATGCTAATAATAGCGCTACTATTAGCTTCACCGGTATCGTTATCATTACCAAGCGCTTTATAAGTCTCTAAAAACAGCTCATTGACCGCTTCAATCTTGGCAGGATTACCGCCGCCTAGCATATTGATAGGCTGATCGCTTTTTAGCGCATCGCCCAAGTCATCCATCAATTGTGAGATACCAGTAGGCTGGGTAAATTTTTGACCGAACTTTGAGAATTTCATAAGGCTACCATGCTGTTTTGGAGGAGTTTATAAGGTGTTATTTAATCGATAAAGTTGGGCTAGTATATCAAATGAGGGCTAGGTAATCGCCCCAATAAATAAGCAAACTGCATGGATTATATGAGTTTATATGAATATATGTTCTATCAAGAAAAAAATGTTATCTATATGAATAGAAGGCGTTTTGATGGTTGTGTATTGTGTGGCACAAAGCGCAGCTAAATTGCTTATCAAAACTATGTTTGTTGTGATAATTAAAACATTAATTCGTTGAGAAACAATAAAATTAGTTCATATACCAAAAATATCAACTTATGAGTATGAGTTTAGCTATCCAAATACTTACGACAATAGGTGACGTCCTAAATGTATATATTATTGCTTGTTGGCACCAAAATATTCATAATGGTAAATACAAGATAAGTTTTCAAAAGAATATTTAGAAACACATTACTACGCCAAATCACAAATACAGAGAGTTGCTTGGTTATCAAAAAATAGATATAAATCTATTAGATTTGAGCAAGTTTTAATACAGGAAATACCAATATGTACGACTGCTCCAGAGAGTTTAATAAGTTTTATAATGACCATGTAAGACTATCTGAACAAGAAAAAAATGTATTGAGAGATAAAAGAGATAAGAATATAAAGAGATTGAAAAATGGTTTAGAAAAATATAATTATGAAAATAATACTAGGGGCTGTATAGAATTCAAATCAGCGGCAGCCAGATAAAGACACAAGCGAGAA